>CAYOSJ010000056.1:0-15382 GCA_964406595.1 uncultured Dorea sp. | reverse complement strand
TATGGTAACGTGTACCAGGAAGGTCTTTTACCCTTCCGCCGCGGATTAGGACAACGCTATGCTCCTGAAGGTTGTGGCCTTCACCGGGAATATAGCTTGTAACCTCAATACCGTTAGAAAGACGTACTCTGGCAATCTTTCTCAGCGCTGAGTTCGGCTTTTTCGGCGTAGCTGTCTTAACTGCTGTACACACGCCTCTCTTCTGCGGAGCAGACTCATCCGTAGCTCTCTTTCTCAGTGAGTTATTGCCTTTATGAAGTGCCGGAGCCGTAGACTTCTTTACCGCTGTCTGACGTCCTTTTTTTACTAACTGGTTAAATGTTGGCATTCTTTTCACCTCCTATGATAATAATAAGTTGCATTCACATCTGAATGATAGGCGCACAAAAATAATATGCATCTTCGTGCACGCTAGATTAGTGTATTACGAAATCCCCCTGTTGTCAAGGGTTTTTGCAAGGTTTTCAATCCTTCTGCGACTTTTTACAGTCCCAGTGTATCTGCGATCGCCGTCATTTCTTCCAGAGCCACATCAATCAGGTCGTCCAGACTCAATCCTGTAAACTCGATACACTCCATATAATCTCTGTTGGCGCCTGCTGCAAATCTGCTCTCATTGAATCTCTTCATAACAGATTTATGTTTTACGCTCGCAATCTTTTTATCTGGATAGATCTGTGCAACCGCTTTCACAAATCCACTCATCGGATCTGCCGCCAACAGCGCATACTCTATCTTTGTCTTTGCCTTTTTCCCACACTTTGGATTGTGCGCTTTGATCGCCTCAAAAAGTACCGGTTCATCAATCCCTTCCTTTTTCAGGATTTCTACGGAAGTCGGCCCATGCACCGACATGTCGTTTCTCCAGTCACACTGTTCTTCGTCCAGGTCATGAAGAAGTCCCGCGATCCCCCAGAATTCTTCCTCTCCCGGTGCAAGACGCTTTGCAAGCCCCCGCATGATCGCTTCTACTGCGTAAGAATGAGAGATATAGTTCTCACCTTTCATATACTTCATCAATATTTCGTGTGCCTGCTCTCTGGTCATAATGATCCCCTCCTTAAATATCCTATTAGAAAACCGGTCCTCAGAACCTCTGAGAACCGGTTGATAACCTTACTTACGCGGACTACTCCTGAACGTATGGCATAAGAGCGATATGACGTGCTCTCTTAATAGCAACTGTAAGTGCTCTCTGATGCTTTGCACAGTTTCCTGTTACTCTTCTTGGAAGGATCTTTCCTCTCTCAGAGATATACTTTCTTAATTTTGCTACATCCTTGTAATCGATTTCGTTATTCTCTTTACCACAGAATACACAAACCTTTTTTCTTCTGCGTCCGCCGCCTCTTTTCTTGAAGCCACCTTCTGGACGATTTCCTTTATCAAAAGCCATCTTGCTTTACCTCCTTTTCCTTTCAATGAACGCCTTAGTTAAATGGAAGTTCCTCAGCGATCCCATCCGGGATATTCATGAACCCATCTCCCGCATCGGAGATCGGCGTCGGCTCAGGCGCCGGTGCTGCTGCCTGGAAACGTCCTGCATTCGCCTCGCTTGCCGCCTTGCTCTCTGCAAACTCCTGATCCTCTACCACAACGTCTGTTGTGTACACTTTCTGACCGTCCCTGTTCGTATAACTTCCTGTCTGAATGCGTCCGGTAATTACAATACGCATTCCCTGTCGAAAATACTTCTCTGCAAATTCAGCGCTTCTTCCGAAAGCCACACAGCCGATAAAGTCCGCAGTCTGATCTCCGTCGTTGCGTCTGAACCTACGGTCTACAGCCAGTGTATATCTTGCGACAGCAGTAGCATTCTCCCCCTGTGAATATCTCACTTCAGGATCTCTTGTCAAGCGTCCCATTAAAATTACTTTATTCATATAATTACCTCTACTTCCTGCTTATACGTCCTGTCTTACGCATAAATATCTGATAACGCCTTCCATGATGCGAATTCTCTTCTCGATCTCGCCCGGAGCGCCAGCATCAGATTCGAAGTGGATGAAATAGTAATATGCTTCTTTCATCTTCTGAATCTCGTAAGCTAATCTCTTCTTACCCCATTCATCAACATCAGAGATCTGACCACCGAAACGTTCTACTAATGCTTTTACTTTTTCGATAACCTGTTCTCTTTCGTCGTCTTCGATTTTTGCACTGACAACAACAGCTAATTCATATTTATTCATGTCGTCCTGCACCTCCTTCTGGTCTTTTGGCCCCCGTCTTTTCCCCGGGAGCAAGGATATTCCGAAATAGTCTTTCGGAAAACATTGTATCACAATTTAGTATGATAGCATAATCCGTTTCCTGTTTCAAGACTTTTTCTTCAAATCTCTCGTGTTTTTTTCCACCAGTTTGCGAGACGTCATGATCTGGTGTCCACACCCCATACATTTCAAACGGAAATCTGCACCTACCCGCAATATTTCCCATTCCTTGCTTCCACAGGGATGCGGTTTCTTCAGAGTTACAATGTCACCCACTTCGTATACATAAGCCATCGGTTACTCCTCCTTTAACTGCACATCTTTCTCCAGCACGCCGCGCACCACGTAACGAGTGCTGTCATCAGCGCTCGTACAGGTGGATAACGTCACGATCAGATCCCCTGTCGTCACTTCTACGCCGGTATCATAATCCGCCGTCTCCTTTGTCATATCAAGAAATCTCTGATATTCCTTATCTGAAGCAAAATCAAAGAGATACGAGTCGGATGCCTCATCTACAATTCCGCTCGAATAGATATGATAAGTCAGTTCCCACCCATCTGGCGTATAGATATAAAAGTACGGATTTTTCTCCCAGAACTCCTTATCCTTATAGCGTTCCAACTCATAAAACATGGAGTGATCGTTCATACGATGTCCATATATGATAGAATGACGGTCCATAAATCCCGCATCATGGTCCACCCCCAGGAAAATGGCTCCCATCGTATTTTCGTTTTCCGAAAATGTCTTGTGGAGATATTCCTCATTATCCCTTCCTTGTACCAGCGGGTAGTTGATCGTGGAAGGTTCCGGCCAGAAGCGGATCCAGCCAATGGTATCCGGATTCACTGCCATCAGTTTCTCAAAATCTACACAAAACTCTCCTTCCGGCTCATCACCTTCAACCGCCAGTTCCCGCAGATCCTTGTACTCCCCTCGTCCTTCCATATAACCTTTCGCATATTTTATCAGCATAAATGCCGATACGCAAAACACTGCAATGGACACGATAAAAATCATGCCGGACAAAAGTCCTGATTTCTTCTTTTTCTTTCTACGTTTTTTATTCTGCATATTTCTCCTACTTTTCTCCCTGCTCCTCATCTACTTTGTATTTCCCAAATCCAAAACTGGTATTCTTTCCGATCTGCATTAATTCGCCGGCTATCAGAAAGTCTAGGCATGTCTCATCCAAATCTCTAAGAGTCACAGTTCCAACAATTCCTTTTAATGCGATCTTAGAGTGATGCGTATTCGAATACCGCATAGTTTCCTGCTGCTTTGCACATTGCTCACTTATCACCGGATACACTGCTGTTTTGGAAAGTTCAACTTCATTTCCTATATAATAATTCAGCACCTGAACCCTTCGCATAGCGCCTTTCACAAGCGCCTCTCCGTGAAACCTTTGCAGATATTCCCCACCAAACTTCATGCTAAGCGGAGTCAGAAATGTAATCCGACATTCTTTCTTTTGTTCCAGACTGCGCTTCCTCTCGTCAACATAATCCTGAATGGTCTGAATCCGATATTTCCACATGTCAATCTGCTGATCACTCATGATCTTTTCTCCCCAGACATTTCTCACCTCTTCAATACAGAATCTGGCTTTGCTTTTTCCGATTCCACTCATACCCGCCTTCCTTATAAGCTTCCGCTTTTTCTCTCCGCTTTTCTGTTGCGTTAATCAATTCCTGATTTATAATATTTCCTTTCATTTGTATGTTGTATTTTATACTACGTTTCTCAGCGCACCTCCTTCCACCTCCAGATCCGTATTTGAGGCTGGTAATACAATGCCCTGAGCGGGCTTCTCTCAAGTTTAATTATTCTCCGTCAATGTGGTTGATTTATAGTATGCACCATCACCCATTTCCCGGATGATGTCTTTCCGGTGTTGGTTCAGCCAGACGCAAAGAGTACGCACTTTTGCAAACACCTCCGGATCTAACTTTTCCCTGCTGCAGACTTTACAGCGTCCTCCCAGCCAGTAGTAAAAGGGTTTCACACCCTCGATATTTACATACAGGTTGGATCCGTGCCATAAGTTGACAGTCACCTCGGCAAATCCCATACCCATCAGTTTCCGCAATAATTTTTCTGCCATTTTCTTTCTCCCTCCTTCCACATTGTGTGGTCAATCCCCTAAGCGGGCTTCTCGTATTTCTACGTACAGCATACACCACTTTTCCACTGTCTTAAATGTCAGGCAGAACTCTCCCTGACATAAAACAAACCGCGGCTTCAACTCCATGATCTTTTCCACATACTGCTGCGCTGCTTTTCTCTGCTTTTCTTCCCATTGAGAAGACGGGTGATTTGTGAAATTTACAAATTTTCTTTCCATAATTTTCCTTATTTCCCTCAGATACATCTTTCTTCGACATTAATATTATAACATTCCCATGATTCTTCCTCAATTATTTTATAATTTTTTAAGAGCCAGTTTATTGACTTTATCTTCCAGCCGCGTATGATTGTTAGTATCAGAAAGGTGGTATATTATGAGAGACAAACTGATTCGCTTTATGTATGGAAGATATGGAATAGACGCTCTTGGCAAATGTATGCTGGGGCTTGGGCTTGCCTGCGCGGTCATGACATGGTTTACAGACACCGCTGTCTTCCCACTTCTTTCATGGGTATTGATTATATGGACCTATTTCCGCATGTTTTCTAAGAACATCTACAAACGGTCCGCCGAGAACCGCATGTATCTGGACAAGACTTACAAACTCCGCTGTTTCCTTGCACGTCAGAAAAATATGCTCACGCAGCGAAAGACGCATCACATTTACACTTGTCCCACCTGCAGGCAAAAGATCCGCATTCCCCGGGGCAAGGGACGCGTCGAGATACGCTGCCCCAAATGCAACACTACATTTATCAAAAACAGTTAAAGAGAAGGGATTCTTATGTTCGGTTATATTGCGATCAACAAAGCAGAAATGAAATTGAAAGACTACGATATGTACCAGTCGTACTATTGTGGTCTTTGTCAACGTTTAAAAGAAAATCACGGAAGAAGCGGACAGATCACACTGTCCTATGACATGACCTTTCTCATCGTCCTCCTGACAGGTCTTTATGAGCCGGAGACAGAGACCCGCACCGTCACCTGCATGGCACATCCCTTGAACAAGCATATCGCAAGAACGAATCTTTATTCTGATTATGCCGCCGACATGAATCTTGTCCTTTCGTATTATAAATGTAAAGACGACTGGAATGACGAGCATCGTAAGAAAAGTTATCTCGCTGCCAAAGCCCTGCATTCCAAAGTGAAAGCGATAAAAGAAAAATATCCTGACAAGGTAGCACGCATTTCTTCAGACTTGCAAAAACTTTCATACTATGAGAAACTAGGAGAGACTGATCTGGATAAAATGGCAGGATTTTTCGGAGATATCATGGCAGAGATATTTGCATTCCGCCCAGATGAGTGGGAACAATCCCTGCGGAAGATCGGCTTCTTCCTCGGCAAATTCATTTACCTTATGGATGCTTATGAAGATGTGGAAGAAGATATCGCAAGCGGAAATTATAATCCGCTCAAGAAAGATTTTCAAATCAGAGAAGATTTCTCATCTTACTGTCGGAATCTGCTGACACTGATGATGACAGAATGTTCCAGAGAATTTGAACGGCTCCCGATCCTCCTCCACGCAGACATCTTGCGCAACATATTCTATTCAGGCGTATGGTGCAGGTATACTGCCGTCACTCAAAAAAGGGACGGGCAGCGCCCTGACGAACCTTAAGACAGTATTCTCATAATCACAGGAGTATAAGACATGACAGATCCTTATAGCGTCCTTGGAATCCCCAGAGGTTCTTCCGACGACGAGATAAAAAAAGCATATAGAAATTTAAGTCGGAGATATCATCCCGACGCCAACATCAACAACCCGGACAAAGATCAGGCAGAAGCCAGATTCAAAGAAGTCCAGCAGGCTTATGAGCAGATCATCCATGAAAAAGAATCCGGTTTGGGCGGCTTTGGTTCATTCGGTGGTTTCGGCGGCGGTCCATTTCACGGTCAAAATGCAGAATACCGCCAGCAATCCTCTTCCGGCGCGACCGATAATGAAGAGGAACTTCATCTGAGAGCCGCATTTAACTTTATCAACAGCAGACATTATCAGGAGGCATTAAATCTCCTGAACAATATACAGAATCACAGCGCTCTCTGGTACTATTACAGTTCCCTCGCCAACTCCGGCCTGGGCAACAATGTCCTTGCTTTGCAGCACGCGAAAGAAGCGCTTCGTCTGGAACCGGATAACTTCCAGTATCAGATGCTTGTCAATCATTTCGAAAACGGCGGAAACTGGTATCACCAACAGCAAGGTCCCTACCAGACCACCTTCGTCGGTGGCAGCAACTTCTGTATGAAACTGTGCATCGCCAACATGGTGTGCAACTTATGCTGCAGCGGAGGTATGTGCTGCGGTACACCGGGATATTATGTATAGGCGCGCAGCCTGTTCGCGTATGGTTATTATCTTATCAGTACATACACAAAGAACGCCAGATACGCCAGGAGGAACATGGCGCCTTCTGTCCTTCGTATCTCATGTTTGCTGATGGACGCCAGATACACAAGCGCACTTGCCACGATAAGGATAAGCGTATCATAAACCGCTGTTACTTCCAGTTTGATCGGTGTGATCGTCGCAGAAATACCAAGGATCAGCAAGATATTGAAAATGTTAGAACCCACTACATTTCCCACAGCCAGATCATTTTCCCCTTTCCCTGCTGCCACCATGGAAGTAACAAGTTCCGGGAGAGATGTTCCAAGCGCCACGACCGTAAGTCCGATGAACGTCTGGCTCAATCCAAATGTCTCTGCGATCGAACAGGCACTGTCTACGACCAGGTCTCCGCCCAGCACGATTCCCGCAAGTCCACCCGCAATATACACCGCACTTTTTACCGGAGACAAGATCTTATAGTCTTCTTCCGTTTCCTGTCCTTCTTCATTTCTCGACCGAAGAGCTGCCCTTACCGTTGAATACAAAAACAACGCAAAGAGAAGCAAAAAAAGAATTCCCCCCAGTCTTCCAAGCATAAACGTCTCATCACCTTTTATTACCTTCGCAACAGAAAAATCCGAATCCAATAAAAATAAAATCACGGCAATAAATATAGAAAACGGAAACTCCTTCTTAAGCAGCGACCATTTTGCCTGCACCGGATTTACCAGTGCACAGCAGCCAAGCACTACAAGAAGATTAAAAATATTCGACCCAAGCACATTGCTCACCGCCAGCTCATTGTTTCCCTTGATCGCCGCCGTAACACTGACCGACAATTCCGGCATACTCGTTCCGAATGCCACAACCGTAAGCCCGATGATGATCGTCGGCACCTTTAAGATCTTCGCCACACTCGAACTGCCATCCACAAAAAAATCCGCTCCCTTTATCAAAAGCACAAATCCAATAATCAAAAATATATAATCCATCTATTTTCTCCATTTCTCTTTTGTTCAATCTGGGACGGGGTAAATTTAAATTTACCCCGTCCCAGATTGAAAATACCCTGTCCCGGATTGGGGTTATTTTTTCAACTTCTTGTAATATCCATCTGCCGTATACAGCGCCGCTACCGGGTTATGCCCGAGTACGCGGTCTTTTGTCACTCCGCTTGTGACGAGGGCATTGGAATGTTTGATAAAGAGGCTATCGTGCCCTACGCACAATCCCATAATAATGTTAAGATCTGTTTCTGCATCATTCAGGATCTCTGCCTGCAAGATCGGATTGCACATATTCCTCCCCAGTTCGCTGCATTTCTCCGGGATTCCTACGGAAACTTTTGGAACTGCGCCAACTTTACACGCAACTCCATAAACCTCGAATCCGTGATGTCTCAGAATAGACGCCAGTGTACGGCTCTCGCTTAAAAGTCCCACGCAGGTAGCAATTCCCAGTTTTTTAGCGCCGATCTTTCTGGCAAATTCCATGATCTCTTCTACCCTTGTATACTGGCAATAATGCTCGTATTCTACTTCTGCCGCCGCAACCATGACTTTGTGGCTCTCTTCGTCCTCATATTTTGCCATCGCCCGGTCGAATACTTCTTTCTTCATGTTTGTTGTCAGGCAAAACTCCGGAAATGTTCTATCCATCTTGTCGCAATTTTTCACCGCACAGTCAATACATGACATTTTCTCTTTTTCCATCCTTTTATCTCCTTTAAAAATTCTTCTGATAATACGCCACGATCAGGTCTACCATCCGGTCATAACTTTCCACACCGTCTGTCTGCCCGTTCGCCTTGAGATATGTATCGTTTACTTTATTGGATACCTCTGCGACTGTTCCGTCATAAGTGTCCCAGAATTCCCGATTTTTCTGAAGGTCTTTTTTCACCTGTGGCGTAAGGCGGTCATAAAGCGCCTCCCATTTTTCGTAATCTGCCTTGTACAGAACATTCATACAATATGTCCAGCCTATAAGGCTTCCGCTATAACGGAACTCTTCTGTCTCTGCCTCCCGACATGCTAAAAACCCGATAAAATTGGCTTCTTTTTCCTGCATGAATCCCCGTAAATGTGATAATTCATGGCACATGGTAAAGGGAATATAATAATCTACCATAGCGCTATTATAATTCGCTTCTATCGTAAATGGAGAATAGACCCCGGACAATTGCTGTACGGACAGGATCCACGGCACTTTCAGACCTTTGGGTTCTGGATAATAACCGCTTAACCCGTTATACATTTCACCCAGTTTCGTCATTGCCTGCACCGCCTGCGTCCCTGCTTCCTGCAAAATGTCTTTCCTTTTTAACGTTCCTGACCTGGCGGCGCCTAATGTCATCACACCGTCTTCGTCCCTTTCCACCTGTACGCTCCGTTCGTTCACTTCCTGCGTAAGCCACCGGCAGACTTCTTCCAGGTCTCCTGCCGAATATTTTTCAAGCCTCAAGCCTGCACTTTCCGCGAAAGAATCGCGGGAATAATTCACACCACAATTCACCATATACAGGAAAAACAGTACACTCGCCAGGAGACATACATTCCACAGCCACAGAGACACACGCCCGCGCCTTATTCTTACGATACCACTGACCACGATCCATATAAGCAAAATATACAGCAACATTTCCGCAAGAGAAAACGAAAATATCCCCGTCATTCTCCCCACGCTTCCTACAAAAACAGGATAAATGTGTTCGCTGTACCACTGTGCAGATCCATGGATATTTCTGGAAACAAAAAATAGCACAAAGCCACCTGTCACGAATATGCCGCTCGCTATTTTCTGTTTTCGGTTCTTTGTCACTGCTCTATCCATGTATCATAAACACCCTGTTTCCTTCTATCTTCACTCTGCCATTCACAGGAAGCGTAAGCGGATCTTTAATATGCCCTGCCCTTACATTATAGACGGTCGGGACTGCTACATCTTTCATCACATCTTGAATCGCCCACAGCCCGCTTCCCGGTCTGTCTTTATCGTCGCAATCTGTAAATGCCCCGAACAGGATCCCTGACGCCTCGTTCAATTTACCGGCCATTTTTAACTGCATCAACATTCCGTGAATACGATATGGCTTCTCACCTACCTCTTCCAGAAATAAAATCTTCCCTCTGGTATCTATCTCATAAGGCGTGCCCATCAAACGGCTCACAATCGTAAGATTCCCACCAATGAGCCTTCCTTCACCTGTTCCTGACCACATAATTTCTATTGGCGTCCCATCCAGATTGTAAAATTCCCTCTCCTTCTCTGGCATCATAAATGTTTCCACAAACTGCCCAAACGCTTCCTCCGTCGTTGGACGCCTGGCACTGTAAAGCGCCGGGCCATGATATGTAATTAAATCCGTTTTTTTAGCAATGGCAAGATGCATTGCTGTGATATCGCTGAACCCGGAAAATACAGGACGGTTCTTCTCAAGCGCTCCGTAATCGATCAGATCGAGAAGTGTCATGGTTCCATATCCGCCCCACAGACAGAAAATCCCTTTGTTTTGTTCATCTCTGATCACTGCATTGAGTTTCTCTGCGCGTTCTTGTGGCGTTCCTCGTTTAAACGCCATATCTTCCGATACAACCACCTCAAATCCATAAGATTCCAGACGCTCCTTCGCGCCTTTGACTCCTTCTTCATTGAAAGCATTTGCCGGGTCAATGATGCAGATACGATCCCCCTTTTTTATGGCTTTGGGATATAGCATGGTCACTCCCCCTTTCTTCTTTTATCCTATTTCAAACCATAAGCGCTGTCAAGATATTACATAGCAATTCCGTTTTATTCCAACACAAAAAAGGAGAATGCCCCCGGACATTCCCCTTCTTCACTCTTTTAATCCACCGTAATACTCCATGCATTTTCATACACACCGCCTGCTGCCAGACGCACCAGATCGCTCTTATAGCGGAATTCCTCTACAATGTCCTGCCTGGACGGAAGTGACGTCCACGGCTCAATGCAAATGTATGGCGCCTCTGTTTTCGGTGCATGCCAAAGTCCAAGAAATGGCAGATTCGGGTAAGAAACTGTAACCTTACGATTTCCCTTCTCAGACTTCAGCGTCACTTCATCTGCCATTTCACGAAGCACGATCGCATCATTGTCAAACATATCATGAGATAGCGTAAGCCTTCTTCCATTCTCAAGAGGAAACTCCTCAGATGCTCCACTTACGAAACATGCAGGTGTATGTATCACTCTTGACGGACGGCAAGCCCCCTGGAATTCCAGATAATAGTCTGAAAAATCAAGCCCATCATCAAATGGCAGTGCAAATCCCGGATGGCCCCCGATTCCAAAATACATCGTATCATCCGAATGATTTTCCACATGATAGGTAATTCCGATCTTATGGTCCTTTACTTCATAACGTACCCGAAGCACAAAATGATATGGGTACATCTTGTAAGTATTTTCGTTATCACCTAATTCAAATGTGATAGCATCCGCTTCTTTATCCACGACCTTATATGGAAGATGTCTTGCAAAACCGTGGATATTCATCTCATACTCTTTCCCATTTAAGAGATATTTCCCATCCGTAAATCTTCCCACATAAGGGAAAAGGATCGGCGCACGTTCCGGCCAGTATGTCTCATCGCCATTCCACAGATATTCTTTGCCGTCTTTCACGATAGACTGCATCTCCGCGCCCATATCAGAGATGGTGAGTGTAAGTTCCTGATTACCAATTTGATAATTCATAGTTCTCTCCTCATATTATTTTGCAACCGGATACTCATTGCAGAGCAGACGGTATGGCGCCTCGTCTTCCTCTATCTCAGGGAAACGTCCGATCGGTTCGTAGAAACGGTTATCATTCTCGTCATCATTGCACATGGAAACCTCTCCAAGAAGAACTGCTCCGCCAGTCTCCGGCACGATGAAATCATGATACATATACTGTGTGATCGTAATACTCTGCCCCGGCGTCAAAAGTACCTTTGTTCCGGCAGGAACTACTTCCGTCTTTCCGTCTGTATGTACCGTTACATCCGTATCAAGCATATTTCCGTCTTCGTCTCCATTGTATACCGTGATGTAAATGTCATTTCCGCCACGGTTGATAATGTCTTCCATCTTGCTCCAGTGATAATGCATCGGTGCAGTCTGTCCCTCATAAAGCATAAGAAGTTTCTCTGCGTACGGCTTTGGATATTTCTCCGGCATCTTCTGATTACCATTACGAATGGTAAGTAAAGAGAATCCCACTTTGTCAAAATTTCCGAGGCCATAATCTGTAATGTCCCAGCCAAGGCAGTTGTCACGGATCTCATCGTATTCATGACCAATATTCTGCCAGTCCTCTGCCGTCCATTTTGCAAATGGCGGGATCTCAAAACCATGCTCTTTGATCAATGCCTCCATATCCTTGATTACTTCATTAATTCTTGAACGTTTCATAGTGTCTGTTTCCTCCTTTATATTCAAATAGCAGGGAGTATTACCCTGCTATTTGTTATCTGCTTTTATTATATCTTATACTCTGACAGGATAATCTCAGGTTTATCTGCATGTCTCGCCTTGATCAATTCTTCATTTGTCACGAAATCAAGCAATGCATCTATAACTGCCATCTCATTCAAATGTGCATAACCTTTATAATAATTAAATGATTCCTCTCTGCTCGTTGACAAAAGAACATAATCTGCCAGATCTGACACCGGAGACTGTGCATAGGCCGTGATCGCAATACTCTTAAGGTTTTTTTCTTTACCAAGTTCCATACCTTGAATCACTTGCCTGGAAGTTCCTGACTGCGTGATCGCGATCAAAATATCTCCTTCATCGGCAAGATTCACGTGGTTCAGAAAATACTCCGGCGATACATTATATGTACTCTTAATGCCAAGTCTTCCCAGTCGAAATCCCATATACTGGGCAAGTGGGCTTGTATTTCCTACCGCCATGATATGTGCCTGTTTACAGGTTTTTAACAGATTCGCACTGCTTCGCATCACTTCCACATCGATGGTCCGCCCGATGTCTCGAAGTGCTTCCGCATACTCGTTAAACACCTTCTCTACAGCATCTTCGGTTTCCATATTTCGAAATACACCATACTGCTCTCTTCCCAGATCTCTGGAAAGTGTGATCCGAAATTGATAGTATCCGCTGTATCCAATATGGTGACACATTCTAACCACGGT
The DNA here is from genome assembly GCA_964406595.1 of uncultured Dorea sp. Taxonomy (GTDB): domain Bacteria; phylum Bacillota; class Clostridia; order Lachnospirales; family Lachnospiraceae; genus CAPEBR01. Next base: position 2,524 of record CAYOSJ010000056.1, on the reverse strand, counting down.
TGCATCGCTTACCCCGCTCGCCTTCGCAAGTTCCGACACGTTAGAATCTACCGCTTTCTGCGGGTTCTGAAGAACAAAATCCGCCACCTTTCTTTCTGCTGAAAAGATACGCTCGTACTGTTCTCTTATAACCTGCAACACTTCTCTTTCTAAAATATCCTCTTTTCCATTACTTTTACTCACAGCCCATACCCCTGTTATAACATATATTTTACATATTATAACATATATCTATCTTAGTATAAAGATGCTTTTCCGATTGTCTGGAAGAGTTCAAGTTTGTGTTTAGCAACTTCTTTCATTGCTTCCATACATTTTGGCTCAATTACGTTTGGCTCTCTTAATCCTTTATCCTGAAGAACCTCTCTCATTTTGTCAAAATAAGCAGCTTTGATATCAGAAGAAATGTTGATCTTGTTAATTCCAAGTGTCACAGACTCTCCGATCTCTTTATCCGGGTTGTTAGAACCGCCGTGAAGTACCAACGGTACATCAACTTTTGCTTCGATTTCTTTTAAGATATCCAGTTTCAATTCCGGTTTCATACCTGCCGGATACAGTCCATGGCATGTTCCGATTGCAACTGCTAATGTATCAACGCCTGTCTCTGCAACAAATTTTGCTGCATCGTCCGGATCTGTGTAAATGATCTTCGCAGAGCCGCCTTCCAGATCTTCCGGCTCAAGAGATCCGATCGTTCCAAGTTCTGCCTCAACAGATACATTGACAGGATGTGCTGCCTCAACAACTTTCTTAGTACCTGCAATATTATCTTCAAAAGATAACTCTGCACCGTCAAACATAACAGATGTAAATCCGCTCTGGATCGCCCAGATGATCTTTCCGAAATCTCCACAGTGATCTAAGTGAATACATACCGGAACTGGGGACTTGTATGCTTTCTCTTTAATAGCAGTTACCATCTCTGGTCCGATGAAACTTAACTCATCCGGGTGAATCTCGATAATTACCGGTGAGTTTGTCTCTTCACATACATCCATGATTCCAAGGAACATGGAATAATCACTGATGTTGAATGCCGGAAGTGCAAACTTGTGCTCTTTTGCTACTGCTAAAATCTCTTTCATATTCATTAACATAATTCAATTCCTCCATACTGTCTTATTTTATAATTATATATTAATCCTGTCCATTTCCGATGTCAATAACTCCGTAAAATAAAATTTCACGTTTTAAAAACACATCTGAACTCCACCTACAAAAGAATCTCCAAGACCGATGGTATACTTTGGCTTGTCCAGGTATTTTGACGGCACAAGAACGACTTCTTTTGCATATTTACTGTCCCTGACCGCATGATAATGCTCAAGGCCTTTCTCGCTCAGTTCATACGCAAGCACTGCTTTTACCTTCTTGCGATCTCCATACCAGCCGCCTGTGGCTTTTGCAGTCGCCATCATATTTCCATACATAAGCCCTCTCTCAATATCCGCCTTAAGAGGTTCTCCCACATACATGGAATAATCTTTCGTGTGAATGATCACACCTTTTCTTATCTGAAACTTTGTTCTGATAAATTTCGCCCCTTCGACACAGGAAAAAATATCATCAATGTCCACGTTAAAATGATACATCTCACTCAACGTATAATTTAACTCTTCTTCGTTCAGACTCACAATATCCGCACAGGAATATATTTTCTCCAGGCAAAGTTTCTTTATGCTCACATTATGATAATGTGCATCCTCAAAAAATACAATTCCTTCCTCATTGTTCTGATGATATCTTTCTACATGTCTTCTTACATAATCCAGGCGTTCACTTAAAACTTCCGGATCAGTAAGTGCATTGAAACCTGACAATACATTGCTGCTTACTTTCGTCGCGTTCTTCTCTATCCATGCAAAGTATGGCTGAGAAAATGGAACAAATGCATTTACCGTAATCTTCGTAAGGATCAGACGATTGGAACATGGAATCTCTGTTTCCTGTTCATCCAGACAGATCTTGTCGCCCTTTTTAAACTGAATGATAAAGTGTGGCTCCTGTTCATTCTTCTGTCTGATATCTGCCGTATGAACCAGTTCTTTCTCCTCAGATACCGTATAGATACGGGGAGTATCTAAGATCTTACACACCTCCGGCGAATCATCCGTAAGATGTACGATCGAAGGACAGCCTACCGCATCCAGCGCCATCGCTGCCTGCACGGCAGTTCCTCCCATACCATAAGTAAAAGAAAAACTTTCTTCTACCAGTCTGGTATTTTCTACGTCAACCTCCCCGCCGATCCCATGAGAACAAAAATATACCATTGTCTCCAGAAGATCCTGCATCGTGCAGATCTTAGACGCAGGTTTCATTTCTGTCAATATTCTGCCCGGCATATACTCTGCAAGAAGTTCATTTAAACGTTCCACTTGAAAATCGCACAAGAGATCCAGATTACTGGTATATCCAAGCGCAGGATAACGCTCAGCCTCTGTCCGCTTCTGAATAAGTCCATCTAATGCCTCGTACGCCTCCATGTACTTTTGTTTCAAATCCATCTCATCTGCTCCTT
>CAYOSJ010000055.1:0-15695 GCA_964406595.1 uncultured Dorea sp. | reverse complement strand
AAAAAATCTGGAATGCATTCCTGTAGCGCCCACACTTCCGATCTCTTCCTTATCTACCAGGATACAGCAGGCTGTTCTCTTGCTGTCCTGCACATCTAACATGGCAAAAAGTGAAGTGAACGCACACACTCTGTCGTCTTGTCCATAAGCCAATACCATGCTTCTATCGATTCCCAGATCTCTTGCTTTTCCCGCCGGGACAATCTCCAATTCCGCAGATACAAAATCCTCTTCATCTATATTGTACTGTTCTTTTAAAATCGCAAGAACATTGGCTTTCGCTAGATTTTTCTCGTCCTTCTCCAGCATCTCGTCTTCTTCGATCGGACGGCTGCCAAACAAAAGATCTAACTTCTCGCCTTCGATAACAACTTTTGCCTTCTTCTCCAACTGCTCTGCTGACAGATGCACCAGAAGGTCTGTGATGACAAATACCGGATCTTCTTCCTTCTCTCCGATGTTTATCTGAACTGTCGTGCCATCTTTTTTCACAACCACACCATGAAGTGCAAGGGGCACTGTAACCCACTGATATTTTTTGATACCACCATAATAATGTGTATCGAGATATGCCAGTTCCTCATTCTCATAAAGTGGATTCTGCTTCACGTCAATACGCGGAGAATCAATATGCGCGCCCAGGATATTCATTCCATTTTCAAGAGGTTCCCTTCCCATGCAAAACATCACGATACTCTTGTCCATACAGACCGCATAGATCTTATCGCCCGCTTTCAGAACGCTGCCTTCTTTTTGCACACTTGCAAGACTTCTGTAACCCGCTTTTTCAATCATATCTACCGTAAGACGTATGCACTCTCGCTCTGTTTTTCCCTCATCCAGACAATACTTATATTTTTCATTGACCTGCTCCAGTTCCTCTATCTGCTCCGTTGTATAGGATTTCCATACATTTTTTCTCTCCATAGATATCCTTCTCCTTTCTTTTCTCTGACACTCTGCACTTCATTCTGACAGAGCATTCTCTAGTAGTATAACAAGAATTGGGATATTTTACTATAAAAGGACGTAACATTTTGAAAATGTTACGCCCTCTCTTGCACATATCAGTGACTATTTCATCTCTTCTCTTACTTCTTTGAAGCATTTTACGATGAAGTCGATATCTTCTTTTGTATGGCTTGCACATACCTGTGTACGGATCCTTGCTTTTCCCTTCGGAACTACCGGATAGGAGAATGCAACTACATACACACCTTTATCCATCATACGTTTTGCAAATTCTGCAGCAGTTTTCTCATCATAGAGCATAACCGGTACGCATGGATGTGTTCCCGGGATAACGTCAAATCCATTATCAACCAGTTCTTTTCTGTAATATGCGGTTACTTCTTCCAGATGGTCACGAAGTTCTGTGCTCTCATCTAACATATCGAATAATTCGATACTTGCACCTGCGATTGCCGGAGCAAGGGAGTTGGAGAATAAGTACGGACGGCTTCTCTGACGAAGAAGGTCGATGATCTCCTTACGTCCTGATGTATATCCGCCGGATGCTCCTCCGAGAGCCTTGCCTAAAGTACCTGTAATGATATCTACACGTCCCTGAACGCCACAGTGCTCTGCTGTTCCACGTCCTGTCTTGCCAACGAAACCAACTGCATGGCTGTCGTCTACCATAACAAGTGCGTTATATTTGTCAGCGAGGTCACATACGCCTTTCAGGTTACAGATGATTCCGTCCATGGAGAACACGCCGTCTGTAGCGATCAATTTCACTCTTGCGCCTGCCTCATCTGCTTCTTTTAACTTCGCCTCCAGATCTTCCATATCATTGTTCTTATAACGGAAACGTTTTGCTTTACATAAACGTACGCCGTCGATAATGGATGCGTGGTTTAACTCATCACTGATCACTGCATCATCTGCTGTGAGGATCGTCTCAAATAATCCGCCATTTGCATCAAAGCAGGAGGAATAGAGGATTGTATCATCTGTTCCGAGGAAATCAGAGATCTTCTTCTCAAGTTTCTTATGGATATCCTGTGTTCCACAGATGAAACGTACAGAAGCAACTCCATACCCTTTCTCGTCATAAGTTCTCTTGGCAGCCTCGATAAGTCTCGGGTTGTCGCCTAAGCCAAGGTAGTTGTTTGCACACATGCAGAGAAGTTCTCTTCCATCTTCCATCTTTACTCTGGATCCCTGTGGTGATACGAATGGTGCTTCACCTTTGAAAAGCCCTGCCTCTTTAATACCTTCTACTTCTTTTGTGTAAATACTTAAAATATCGTCTTTACGTGCCATTGGTCTCTTCCTTCTTTCTTAAATGATTATTTGTTGATAATTGGAACTCTTAGTCATTAATATGTGCCCAGTCAAGAATAACTTTTCCTGACTCACCGGAAATCATAGCCTGGAATCCCTTCTCGTAGTCCTTAATATCAAAATGATGTGTGATAATCTCTGAAATATCAAGTCCTGCCTGAAGCATTGTGGACATCTTGTACCATGTATCCCATACTTTTCTTCCATAAATACCGCGGAGGTTTAATCCGTTAAAGATCACTGTCTCAAGGTCAACCTTAGCATCTGTTCTCTGAAGTCCAAGAAGTGCGATCTTTCCGCCGTGCTTCATGTTATGGATCATGTCATGAAGTCCTGCCTGTGAACCGGACATCTCAAGACCCACATCAAAACCTTCTGTCATGCCGATTTCATTCATAACATCCGGGAGTTTTTCTTCTGCGAGGTTTACGGCTCTTGTTGCGCCAAGCTTCAGGGCAAGATCCAGACGGTACTGGTTAAAGTCTGTGATCACTACATGTCTTGCTCCTGAGAATTTTGCGATTGCTGCCGCCATGATACCGATCGGTCCTGCGCCTGCCACGAGCACATCTTCTCCTAACATATCATAAGAAAGTGCTGTGTGTGTTGCATTTCCAAACGGATCAAAGATCGCATACATTTCTTCCGGGATATTCGGATTGCATGGCCATACATTTGAAGACGGGATTACAAGGTATTCTGCAAATGCGCCGTTTCTGTTAACACCAACTCCCTTTGCATCCTTACAGTTCTCCTTGTGTCCTTCCAGACAGTTTCTACATTTTCCACATGTGATATGTCCTTCACCGGATACAAGATCACCGATCTTAAATCCTTCTACACCTGCTCCGACTTCTACGATCTCACCTACATATTCATGTCCTGCTGTAAGTCCGATCGGGATCGTATGCTGTGCCCAGTCGTTCCACTGATAGATATGCACGTCAGTACCGCAGATCGCTGTCTTATGGATCTTGATCTTCACATCGTTAGGTCCAACTTCCGGGATTGGAACTCTCTTCATCCATAATCCTTCTTCCGGCTTCTCTTTCACAAGCGCCCACATCAATCCATCATTTCTTTCTTCCACTTTCTATGCCCTCCATTTTCCATTGCCTGACAGGCAATTATAATCTTAATCTTATTATAGCATTTCTTTATGGGATATACAATTTATTTTTCTTAATTTTTTGTCAGTTTTGACAATGTTTTCACACACCAACAGATGTTTTATGTCATTTTGTACAAAAACTTATTTACAAACCCATGATTTTTATATATAATAGGTGTATCGGGGAAACGAAATCTATAGAGAAAGAGAGGAAGCAGATGCACCCGGATGTATCTGCAAAACAAAACATGAAAAATCTAATTGCAAAATGGAACAGCATCAGTCTCGTGTTAAGAATCCTTTGCGGTCTTATCATTGGTATCATCCTTGGACTGACGATTCCTCAGGTAACTGTCATCGCACTTTTAGGAGATTTATTCGTTGGTGCTCTTAAAGCGATCGCTCCGCTTCTTGTATTCTTCCTTGTAATCAGTGCTCTTGCACATACAGGAGAAGGCCAGAAGACAAACATGGGATTCATCGTTGGACTGTACATGATCGGCAATCTGTTCTCCGCCCTTGTATCCGTGTTCGCATGTAAGTTATTCCCAGTAACTCTGACACTTGCAGAGGCTGCAGGCGAGGACATGGCTCCTCCGAGCGGCGTAGGCGAAGTATTAAAGAACCTGTTACTTAATGTAGTATCTAACCCTGTAGGTTCCATCGTAAACGCAAACTACATCGGAATCCTTGCATGGGCTTGTATCTTTGGTATTGCTTTCAAGGTGGCAAAACCTGCAACAAAAGATATGCTTGATGACATTGCAGAAATGATCTCACAGGCTGTTAAATGGGTTATCAGCTGTGCACCATTTGGTATCATGGGACTTATCTTCAACGTTATTTCCACAGCCGGGCTCGGCGCTCTGTTATCATACGGAAGACTGATCCTCGTGTTAGTTGGATCTATGGCATTCGTAGCACTTGTTATGAATCCGATCATCGTATTCCTGTGCATCAGAAGAAACCCATACCCACTTGTATTCAAGTGTCTGTCACGCAGTTTCATCACAGCATTCTTTACACGTAGTTCCGCAGCAAATATCCCTGTAAATATGGAACTTTGTGAAGAACTTGAATTGGATGAGAATACATATTCCGTATCTATTCCTTTAGGAGCTACGATCAACATGGCAGGTGCTGCTATCACGATCTCTGTAATGGCATTATCCGCTGCATACACAGTAGGTATCGATGTAGACTTCGGAACAGCTCTTATCCTTTGTGTACTCGCTGCACTTAGTGCTGCCGGTGCATCAGGTGTTGCCGGTGGTTCTCTGTTACTTATCCCTATGGCATGTAGTTTATTCGGAGTTCCGTCCGAGATTGCTATGCAGGTTGTAGGTGTTGGTTTCATCATCGGTGTTATCCAGGATTCCTGTGAGACAGGACTTAACTCCTCCACAGACGTTCTCTTCACAGCAGCTGCTGATATAAGAGACAGAAGATTACACCCGGAACGTTACAACGGAAAAGAAGTTAAAATCTGAAAATAGAATAAAAACACTAAAGTCCCGGGTTTCATTACCCGGGACTTTTACTTTATCTTTTAAAAATCAAAAATCAGACCTTCTGCGAATCCTACCATTCAAACTTTTTAGCAAAATAAGCATCTAACTCTTCTATCTTAACTCGCTCCTGCTCCATCGTATCGCGGTCACGAATGGTCACTGCACCGTCTTCTTCGGATTCAAAATCGTAAGTTACACAGAACGGAGTACCGATCTCGTCCTGACGGCGGTAACGTTTTCCGATATTTCCACGGTCGTCATACTCGCAGTTATATTTCTTAGAAAGCTGTGCATAGATCTTCTCTGCACCTTCATTTAACTTCTTGGACAACGGAAGCACTCCGATCTTCACAGGTGCAAGCGCCGGATGGAAATGAAGGACAGTTCTTACATCTCCGCCTTCCAGTTCTTCCTCGTCATAAGCGCTGCACAGGAATGCAAGCACCATACGGTCTGCTCCAAGTGATGGCTCAATGACATAAGGAATGTATTTTGTCTTCTTCTCATCATCAAAGTAAGTCATATCCTGCTTCGATACATTCTGATGCTGTGTCAGGTCAAAGTCTGTTCTGTCAGCAATTCCCCACAACTCGCCCCAACCAAATGGGAACAGGAATTCTATATCCGTAGTTGCTTTACTGTAATGGCTTAACTCTTCTTTCTCGTGGTCACGATAACGGAACTCACCTTCTTTAAGTCCAAGTGTTGTAAGCCATTTCAGGCAGTAATCTTTCCAATATGCGAACCATTCAAGGTCAGTATCCGGCTCACAGAAGAACTCTAATTCCATCTGTTCGAACTCTCTTGTACGGAATGTAAAGTTACCCGGTGTAATCTCATTACGGAAAGACTTCCCGATCTGAGCAATACCAAACGGGATCTTCTTTCTGGATGTACGCTGTACATTCTTGAAGTTTACGAAAATTCCCTGAGCTGTCTCAGGACGAAGGTATACGACACTTTTTGCGTCCTCTGTAACACCCTGGAATGTCTTGAACATCAGGTTGAATTCACGAATCTCTGTAAAATTATGCTTTCCGCAGGTCGGACACGGGATATGATTCTCTGCAATAAAGTCCTGCATCTTCTCTTTGCTCCAGCCATCGACAGTTTCACCTATATCAATCCCGTTCTCTTTTGCAAAATCTTCAATCATTTTATCTGCACGAAAACGCTCATGACATTCTTTACAATCCATCAGAGGATCGCTGAATCCACCAAGGTGTCCGCTTGCCACCCATGTCTGCGGATTCATAAGGATCGCACAGTCTACACCGACATTGTATGGAGATTCTTGTACAAACTTCTGCCACCATGCTCTTTTCACATTGTTTTTAAGTTCTACTCCAAGATTTCCGTAGTCCCATGTGTTTGCAAGCCCCCCATATATCTCAGAACCTGGATATACAAATCCTCTGGATTTCGCCAGCGCAACAATCTTGTCCATCGTCTTCTCTACCATATTCCTCTTCCACTCCTTTTTCGTTTCATCATATAATTGTTAATAATTATACTATGCACTTCCTTTATTTTCAAGCCTTTTCAAGAATTGCCTTCAGGATTTCCAAAGACTTAAAATTCCTGTCTACATACTGCTCAAAATACACTTTCACCACCAGGCACAATTGCTCCAGCACTTCCTTAGACACTACAAATGTATATAATTTCTCAACCGTTGATGAAACAATATACTGCAGCGTATACACCGTCGACGGAAGCAGCGCCATACCGTCTGTCACATACTCCATACATTCCGAGCACACAAGACCGCCTCTCTTCACACTGAACACCTGTGGCCGCTCCCTGTCACCACAATGCACACATTCAAACACCTGTGGTCCTTCCCCATTGATACTGATGATCTTCAGTTCGTAAATACAACGGATCAGCACATTCGGAATATGCTCATTGGTAAGCGCCCGGAGTGTCTGATACAACAGTTTTAAAAGTTCCGTCTCATCATTTGCCTCTTTCCCGTAATAATTCGCCAGGTCAAGGAAATAAAAACCGTAATAAGCGCCTTCCATATCACTGCGAAGTTCGGAAAAATAATTGGAAATAGAGGCCGACACCAATGTATAGGATGTCCGCCCCTCATAAATACAGAATTCACCAAAAGAAAATGGAGTTGTCACCCCTACCAGCATATTGCTTGGTTTTCTCGCCCCTCGTGCGAACGCCGCGATCTTCCCGCGCTCTTTCGTAAGAAGGACTACCCGCCTGTCATACTCGCCGACAGGCGTTGCTGCAAGCACCATGCCTGTCACTGTAATCTGATTCATGGTTCCTTTCACCTTCATAACTATCCATAACTCTACAGCAGATCTCCATGCCCTTATAAGTCAGGTAGTCATTGATTTTTCCTGTTTCTAAAAACTGCTGCCAGTACTTCTCTTCCACTACATCACCTCATCGTCTGTCATATATTCTTACGATTAGGTTCTCCTGCGGAAACTTCTTTATTCCTCTTCCCGATATCCAAAATTTTTCATCAGGAATTCACTGTCCCTCCAGTCTTTCTTCACCTTCACCCAAAGTTTCAGATTTACCTTACATTCCAGCATTCTCTCAATCTCGAACCTGGCGGTGCTTCCTATCTTTTTCAACATATTTCCTTGTTTACCAATAATTATCCCCTTGTGGGAATCGCGTTCACATATTATCGTTGCATCTATATGCATCACTTTATTTCTCATTTTCATCTGATCGATGGCAACTGCGATCCCGTGTGGAATCTCCTCATTTAAACTATGAAGTGCTTTCTCCCGGATCAGTTCCGCCACGATCTGACGCTCCGGCTGGTCTGTCACCGTATCCTCATCATAAAACTGCGGCCCGTAAGGGAGATATTTCATCACAACTTTCAGAAGTTCCTCCGTATTATCACCATTTCTCGCAGACACAGGAACGATCTCTGCAAAATCATAAATATCTTTGTATGTGGCGATCGCCTGAAGGATCTCTTCTTTTTTCACACTGTCTGTCTTATTGATCACCAGCACGACCGGCGTATTCACTCGCTGAAGCTGTCTGGCAATGTGCTGTTCACCCGCTCCGATATAAGTGGTAGGCTCCACAAGCCACAGCACCACATCTACCTCATTTAGCGTGCGCTCTGCCACATTTACCATATACTCACCCAGTTTATTCTTTGCCTTATGGATGCCCGGCGTATCTACGAACACGATCTGACCTTCCTCCGTAGTGAGTACCGTCTGGATCCGGTTTCTCGTCGTCTGAGGCTTATTAGACGTAATGGCAATCTTCTGCCCAATCAAATGATTCATAAGGGTCGACTTCCCTACATTGGGACGCCCGATCAATGTCACAAATCCCGATTTATAATTATCCATTCTTTCTCCTCATCTCTTGTCCTTCTTAAAATCTCGTAACTGTCAGGAACAGGTCTTTCTCCGCTTCTATCTTCTCTTCACTTCCGATCACACAGAATTGCCCTGCTTTCAGGATCGCCTCTGCCACCCGGTACAGATCTCTGATATCGTCCTGTGTGGCATCTAATATCTGGTTTCGCTCTTCTCTTATCATCTCTGCACTGACTTTGTTCATGTACAGATTCATGGAACGCTCACCCTTGATGACCGGAGTCATGGGCTGGTCGATATTACTCATCGTCCCGATAATATATTTCGTCATATCCCGTTCACTGACTGTGAAGTTCTTAAGATACTCTACAATTCCCTCGTAAACTTCATTGGTTTTCTTAAGATTCGGATCTCTGTAAGATACAAAATACCCATCCCCGATCCTTGTAAAATTGCTCATACAGCCATAAGCGCCGCCTCTGACACGGACATGCTGCCAGAGATACTCATAACTTAAGATAACTTTTAATATCTGTAACGCCCCTGTATAGGACGCTCCGTTGTCTATAAAATTCCCTGTCCTTGCCACATACTGCACTTTAGACGCAGTCTTAAATCCTTCATTTTTTTTCTCACAGTGAATGATGCACGGCGTCTCCTTCGGGATCTCTGTGCAGAGTTTCCCCTTCAGCCCTCCGATCAATGCTTCCATTCCTTCCAGGCCTTCTTTTGCCGCCGTATAACTGATCATCATATTATCCGCGCGGAAAATGGCTTTCGACAGACTCTCAAGTTTTTCCGAGATCCGTTCCTTCTCCACTTCAAAATCCCGGGTAAGCGCTGACACTTTCTCGTAGAAATCAATGCCGTTCGTCATATCTTTAAACTTTGCCGACGGAGACGTATAAGAGAGCGCACGGAGCGCCGCGGTCGTATGCCCCGATGACTGGAACTTCATAAGAAGTCTTGATTTCAGCATATCAAGGATCTCTTTCACACGTTTTGTATCATCTAATCTGGAAGCGGTAAGAATCTCTTCCATCATTTCAAATGTCCTGGACAGTTTCGGGTACAAAGCCTTTCCTTTGATCTCAAACGTTGCCTTAAATGCTTTCTCCCGGACATTTGTCACATCATTGTAAAGTTCCAGTGATGTGCCGATCCCACCTGTATGCAGGTTGATCTCATTAAACAACTCGCCATACTCATAATGCTCTGTATCGATAATTCCAAGAACAGACTGTAAGATCCCCACATAAGGCAGATCTTCCGCCGCCACACCTGACAGATCAAACATCACATCTACATAGCCGATACCATTTGTCTCTATCTCATGGAATACCACAGGCACACCGCCAAGGTTCATCTCTTCATTGTAGATCGGCGCGATCTCTCTCGATATATCTTTTCTTTGGAGAACCGGAATACGACTTAAGACTTCCTCACTGTCTTCCTCGGACTGGTACGCCTCCAGCTGTGCTGTCCGCTCCACCAGACGCTGCACTTGCTCTTCACCTAACCCTGCCTTATAATCCTGCAGTTTCTTCTCAAGTTCCGCGTCCATACGCGCCGTACGTCCCTGCTCCGGCTTCACGATCACGATGGCTCCATGGGTATTATCAAGAAGATACTGTCTGATCAATCCTTCATAATAGTCTGTCTCCACCTGTTGTTTCAAAAATGCAAATGTCTCCAGCGCCTCAATATGAATAAAGGGTTTCTCCTCGTCATAGAGCCAACTGTCCATGATCTGAAGACCATACATCAATCCCTTCGGATAATTTCCAAAATCTGCTTCACGGTATCGGAATTCATGATAGTTGATTCCTGCTTCCAGCGCTTTCTTGTCAATTCCATTCTTCACAATATCTGAAAGAACATTTTCAATGATCTCTACAAATGCATGTTTTTGATCCTCATCTGCATTTTTTGCAATGACGGAGAAGATCGGCTGATAAATACCATTGTCATAAGATCCCATGATATCTTTGCCGATTCCTGCCTCTGTAAGCGCTTTCTTAAGAGGGGCGCCCGGCGCAGACAACAACGCATAATCCAAGATTTCAAAAGCCAGGTACAATTCTTTATCAAGGCTTGTTCCTATGACTTTATTGTAAGATAAGAATGTATTCTCTTTCTCAGATTCATCGCTTGCGATGGAATATGGAATGGTCAGTTCTTTCATTTCCGCAAACGCTTCCTGCTTTCGGATCCGTGAATCCACTTCCTTTACATCAAAGTGACGCAGATACTCCTGATCCAGCCATGCCAGTTTCTCTTCCATATCCATATCGCCGTACAGATAGATATAACTGTTGGACGGGTGATAATACGTCCGATGAAAGTCCAAAAACTGTTCATAGGTCAGATTCGGGATGTCCTCCGGGTCTCCGCCCGACTCATTCGAATAACATGTATCAGGAAACAATGTATTTAACACTACTCTGTCGAGCACACCCTCGGGGGACGAGAACGCTCCCTTCATCTCATTATATACAACACCATTATAACTCAATTTCCCTTCCGCAGACTCCAGATGGTAATTCCACCCCTCCTGGCGAAAGATCTCATCATGCTCATATATATTCGGATAAAGCACCGCATCCATGTACACGTGCATCAGATTCTGAAAATCCTTGTCATTGCAACTTGCCACAGGATATACCGTCTTATCCGGATACGTCATGGCATTCAAAAACGTATTCAGCGATCCCTTTACAAGTTCCACAAACGGATCCTTCGCCGGAAAATTCTTAGAACCACACAGCACCGAATGCTCCATAATATGCGGCACACCTGTACTGTCCGATGGCGGCGTACGAAATCCGATAGAAAACACCTTGTTATCATCGTCATTTTCTATCAAAAGCACACGCGCGCCACTCTTTTTATGCTTCAGAAGATATCCGTTGGAATGAATCCCTTCCAGATATTCTTCCTTTATCACCTCATAAGTTTTCAAATCTCTAATACTCATACAATATCCTTTCTTGCACCTGCCATATTTACACTACCTTATATTCTATACAATTTTCCCCATTCCTACAAGTGGGGACAGGGAAAAATCAATCTGGGACGGGGTAAATTTAAATTTACCCCGTCCCAGATTGAGATTATACTATTTTATTTATCTTTTCCCATTGCGCGGATCGCAAGTAATGTTCCAACCATCAGTACGATACCGATCGGCAGACAGATATATGGATTCTGGATAAATCCTGCGATTGCATAAGTTACGAAAGATACAACTGCTACTGTAATCGCATAAGGAAGCTGTGTCGTAACGTGATTTACGTGATTACACTGTGCTCCTGCTGAAGCCATGATCGTGGTGTCGGAAATCGGTGAACAGTGGTCTCCGCATACAGCACCTGCCATACAGGCGGAAATAGACATGATCATCATATTCTCATTTGTTCCTGCGAATACTGCAACTACGATAGGAATGAGGATACCGAATGTTCCCCATGATGTTCCTGTTGCAAATGCAAGGAAACATCCAACCACGAAAATAATTGCCGGCAGCAGATTTACCAGTCCTGTTGCTGCTCCGTCCATCACTCCTGCAACATACTCTGCAGCGCCGAGGCTGTCTGTCATAGCCTTCAATGTCCATGCAAATGTCAGAATGAGGATTGCCGGTACCATCGCCTTGAATCCTTCTGGCACACAAGTCATAGATTCGCTGAATTTTAATACTTTTCTGATCGCATAGAATACAATCGTAATGACCAGTGCAAAGAAACTTCCAAGCATGAGTCCTACCGATGCGTCACTGCCCGAGAATGCTTCAACGAACCCTGCTCCTTCGAAGAATCCACCTGTGTAGATCATACCGATCACGCAGGCAATGATCAATACTATGATTGGAAATACAAGGTCGATAACTCCACCTTTTTCATTCACTTCACCAGCCTCTGCATTGGCATATGGCCTGTCCGGCGTCGTGTACAGATCGCCATGTTCTGCGTTCGTCTCGTGGAGTTTCATGGAACCGTAATTCAGGTCCAACACAACGATCGTGATCATCATAACAATTGTAAGCAGTGCATAATAATTATATGGGATTGCACGGATAAAGATTGAAAATCCGTCCTCTCCCTCTACAAATCCGGTAACTGCCGCCGCCCATGAAGAGATCGGCGCAATAATACATACTGGAGCCGCCGTTGCATCAATCAGGTAAGCCAGTTTTGCACGGGATACATTGTGTTTATCTGTCACGGGGCGCATAACGCTTCCTACGGTCAGACAGTTAAAATAGTCATCAATGAAAATCAACACACCAAGCAAGATCGTTGCAAGTTGTGCTCCCACGCGACTCTTGATATGAGTACCTGCCCAGCGTCCGAATGCCGCGGAACCTCCCGCTCTGTTCATCATACTTACCATGATTCCAAGTACTACAAGGAATACTAAGATACCTACATTATAACTATCAGATAACACTCCAACAATACCGTCCTGGAATACATGTGTGATCGTCAACTCAAACTGGAATCCTGAATAGAACAGGCCTCCGATCAGAATACCTACGAACAGAGAACTGTATACCTCTTTCGTAATAAGTGCCAACCCGATAGCAACTATCGGTGGAATCAGTGCATAAAATGTACCATACATATTCGGCACATACTCCGCTGCCTCCTCAGCCGCAAATACTGTTACAGAACTGCACACTAGCATAAGTAAAAGTGCTAATGTTCCCCAAAGTGCTTTTCTCTTTCCTCTCATCTCTCAATGTCCTTTCTTATAAATTTACAGAAAATGTAATGGAATATAGTTTTCATGAACAAAGAGTCCTTCACAACAAAAATAAACGCCATGTCGCAAGTTTCATCGCTTTCATGGCGTTAATCATCTATCACCTGTAGAAACGGGCATCACCCGCTATGTACTCTGGTGGATCATTCACACTGATAGCGCTCCACTGCTGTGACAGTACGGGGCATCTTCTACCCTCGTCCCAGAAACCAGACTTGGAATCATCTGACCTCTTCGGCAGATTCCCCTTTCTCCGTCAGACAGTCTTCCAAACTATCGTCTATCGGTTACTGATGAAATCCGCGCCTCTATCAAGTCTCATTATTCATATAACAATATTATTAACACTTTTTACGGGAAATGTCAATAATACTTTTCCAAAATCAAACAGGAGACAGAGAAATATCTCTCTGCCCCCTGTGTCCATATCATATTCTTACGAACATCCTTTTAAATGATCGTTCTTATTCCTCTCCGTAAAGAGTAACAAGTTTCTTAAGGTAAGCATATCTCTCCATAGCTTCAGCCTCGTTCTTGGCAAATAATCTCTCAGCCTTCTCTGGATTTACTCTCTTAAGAGCGTTGTAACGAACTTCTCCATCAAGGAATGCCTGGTAATCTCCAGCCGGCTCTTTGCTGTCAAGCGTGAATTTAGCGCCTTCTGCAGCCGGGTTGAATCTGAAGTTGTTCCAGTATCCACACTCTACTGCCAATGCTTCCTCAGTCTGAGCCTTGCTCATACCTTTCTTAATACCATGGTTGATACATGGAGCATAAGCAATGATCAGTGATGGTCCCGGATAAGCCTCTGCCTCTGCGATTGCCTTTACTGTCTGGTTGAAGTCTGCACCCATCGCGATCTGTGCTACGTATACATAACCATAGCTCATAGCGATTCCTGCAAGGTCTTTCTTCTTTGTCTCTTTTCCGCCTGCTGCGAACTGTGCTGTAGCACCTGTCTTCGTAGCCTTAGAGGACTGTCCGCCTGTGTTAGAGTAAACTTCTGTATCAAATACCATAACGTTGATATCTTCACCACTTGCTAATACATGGTCAACACCACCGAATCCGATGTCGTAAGCCCATCCGTCACCACCGAAGATCCACTGAGATTTCTTAGCAAGGAAGTCTTTATTCTTAACGATCTCTCTGCATGTATCACAATCACATCCGGATAATGCTGCAACTAACTTATCTGTTGCATCTCCGTTAGATACGCCGCAGTTAAATGTGTCAAGATATTCCTGACATGCTGCTTTTACTTCTTCACTGCAATCTGCTGCTAATACAGTCTCAACATTCTCTTTTAATCTCTTTCTGATTGCTTTCTGAGCAAGTAACATACCATATCCAAACTCAGCATTGTCCTCAAATAAGGAGTTTGCCCAAGCCGGTCCCTGTCCCTTACCATTTACTGTGTAAGGTGTAGACGGTGAAGAGTTACCCCAGATAGAAGAACATCCTGTTGCGTTAGCGATATACATTCTGTCTCCGAATAACTGTGTGATCAATTTTGCGTAAGGTGTCTCACCACAGCCTGCACATGCTCCTGAGAACTCAAGGAGTGGCTGTTTGAACTGGCTTCCCTTAACTGTCTCCGGTTTGAACTTCAATCTCTCTGCCGAAATCGAATACGCCCTGAGATGCATCTGCGTTTGCTTCCATATTCTGCATAACAAGCGCTTTCTCACCCTTCTTGCCCGGACATACGTTAGCACAAGATCCACAACCTGTACAGTCATAAGCAGAAACTGTCATTGTGAACTTCATACCCGGCATACCGATCATATCGATCGCTTTTGTTCCTTCCGGTGCTTTTGCAAGCTCGTCCTCTGTAAGTGCGACCGGACGGATAACAGCGTGCGGACATACATAAGCACAACGGTTGCACTGGATACAGTTCTCCTCAACCCATACCGGGATATCTACTGCGATACCACGTTTCTCATAAGCAGAAGAACCGGATGGTGTAGAACCGTCAACATAATCATTAAATGCAGATACCGGAAGAGAATTTCCTTCCTGTGCATTTACCTTTGACTGAATATTCTTAACAAAATCAACAACGTCTGCCTTGCCACCCTTTACTTCAGGTGCAAATAAACCTTCGTCTTCGCAGGATTTCCATGAATCCGGAACAGCAACTTCTACAACCTGTTTTGCACCGGCATCGATCGCATCATAGTTCATCTGAACGATCTTGTCACCTTTTCTTCCGTAAGTAGCTTTTGCTGCTTTCTTCATAAGGTCAATAGCCTCTTCCTCCGGAATGATCGCTGCAAGTTTAAAGAATGCAGACTGGAGAACGGTATTGATACGTCCGCCAAGTCCGATCTCTTTACCGATCTTGATACCGTCAATTGTATAGAATTTGATATTATGGTCAGCGATATAAGCCTTCACCTGTCCCGGTAAATGTTTCTCAAGTCCTTCCATATCCCATGGACAGTTCAGAAGGAATGTTCCTCCGTCAACAAGTTCCTGAACCATGTTATATTTATTTACATAAGATGGGTTGTGGCAGGCAACAAAGTTTGCCTGTCTGATCAGGTATGTTGATTTGATCGGGCTCTTGCCAAAACGTAAATGAGACATGGTAACACCGCCGGATTTCTTTGAGTCATAGTCAAAGTAAGCCTGTGCATACATATCTGTATTGTCACCGATGATCTTGATAGAGTTCTTGTTCGCGCCAAC
>CAYOSJ010000054.1:0-15932 GCA_964406595.1 uncultured Dorea sp. | reverse complement strand
ATATTCACCTTCACTGCCTCTGGGTTACTTCTTACAAATTTGATGTCTAACATTTTTTGTTCCTCCTTATTTCTCTATGATATCATTTACATCAAGATCATAACTATTTTCAAAGATTGCTTTATCAAGCGCCTCTGCTTCTTCTTCAGCCAGTTCAACGTAACTTTCACCTTTTACAATTTCTTTTACATAAGTATAACAGCCTTCTCTGCTGTGCATAGCGTTAATTACCCAGCCGCTGTCATTACCATCTAACATTGCAAGGGCGAAACTTAATTTTCCGCCCATTTCATTAAACGCGTCGTATTTAACGATTCCCAGTTTGCGGTAAGTTGTATCAAGTTTGCGGTTGATCTCACGGATATCCTGACGATTCTGTTTTGTAAACTTAAGAATGGCTTCAGCTTCGGCAAATTTTTCTCTCATACTTTCTTCTAAAGTTTTACCGTCTTTGCCCTTCATAAACGTCTGATAACTACTTTTTAAACGGTTATACTTTACTGTAACATTAACATATAAAATAAACAATACGATAAATAGAATCAGCATAAATATAAAGATATATGCCGGATCTATCCCAAGCGCATTTAAGATTCTACTTTCCATATATAACTATTCGTCCTTTCCAATACTCATTATCATTTCGAACATACGTTCTAGTTCTTTATCTGAGTAATATTCAATCTCGATCTTGCCTTTTCCATTTCCTTTAGAAGTTATGTTTACCTTCGTTCCCATGATCTCTTTCATCTTGTTTGCAAGATCGTCATAGATAAATGAGTTTTCTACCTTCTTCTTTTCTTTTATTTTCTTCGGATTCTTAATTTCTTTTACAAGTTTCTCAGTTTCACGTACACTTAATTTTTCATCGAATATACGATTTGCCAGTTCATACTGCTGTTCTTTTTCATCAATCGCAAGAAGTGCTCTTGCATGTCCTGTAGATATCATATCATCAATGATCATCTCCTGAACGCGTTCATCCAATTTTAATAAACGCATCGAGTTTGTTACAGCGGTACGGCTCTTAGATACTCTCTCTGCTACTTCATCCTGCTTCAAATTAAATTCTTCCAGCAATTTCTTATATGCCATTGCCTCTTCGATGGGATTCAAGTTTTCCCGCTGGATATTTTCAATGAGGCTGATCTCCACGATCTCCTGCTCTGTATAATCTTTTACAATGACAGGCACTTCTTTTAGTCCGGCAAGTTTTGCGGCACGCCAGCGTCTCTCGCCTGCAATAATCTCATAGTAATCTTTTCTTTTCTGTACGATCAGAGGCTGGATCACTCCAAACTGCTTAATAGAATCAGCCAGTTCCAAAAGTGCGTCTTCTTCAAATTTCTTACGAGGCTGTTCTCTATTTGGCTCTACATCATTAATTTTCATCATCTGTTCCCCGGTGATTACTTCTTTTTCTCCTGATGCACTTTCTTCTGGTTTTGATGGCTTTATCTGCTTATTATCAGGAATCAAACTATCAAGACCTTTTCCTAACCCCTTTTTCTTAACTGTCATAATATATTATCTCCTTATACCTCTATCCCTTATTCTCTACCTATAACTTCATCTGCCAATTTACGATAACTTTCTGCTCCTGTTGATTTCGGATCATATAAATTAATCGGCATTCCATAACTCGGTGCTTCTGCCAGACGGATATTTCTTGGAATAATCGTCTTATATATATTTTGCTGAAGATTATCTTTTACATTTTCCACTACCTGAAGAGAAAGATTTGTTCTTGCATCATACATTGTAAATACAACACCTTCAATTTCAAGATTTGAATTCAATCTTGATTTTACCAATTCCGTCGTATGGATTAACTGGCTTAATCCTTCCAAAGCATAATATTCACATTGAATTGGAACTAATACCGAATCCGCGGTAGTCATGGCATTAATTGTAAGCATATTCAAAGATGGTGGACAGTCGATAATAATAAAATCATACTGTTCTTTTATTTTATCCACTGTTTTCTTTAATATGTACTCTTTTTCTTCTATATCAATAAGTTCAATTTCCGCTGCAGATAAGTCTATACTTGTAGGCATTAGATCAAGATTATCTATCAACCCTTTTACAATAACTTCTTCAACTTCTGCTTCGCCAATCATCAAATCATATATTGTCTTTTCTACAGACCCTTTTTCCATACCTAATCCGCTGGTCATGTTCCCCTGTGGATCTAAATCTATGGAGAGTACCTTTTTCCCTTTTTCCGCCAGGCATGATGAAAGATTAATAGCGGTCGTAGTTTTTCCAACTCCACCTTTTTGATTTGCTATGGCTATAACTCTTCCCATGTTATACTCCCTTTCTATTTCAACTATTATAATCTGCCCTGTATGCACATTATAACACAAATGTTTCACGTGAAACATACCTTTTTTAGATTTTTTTAAAGATTTTTAGCAATAAAATGTTTCACGTGAAACATTAGATGTGTTTTATAATAATATTGTTTCACGTGAAACATAAAAAGGAACCGTTTATAACGGTTCCTTAGATGGAAGTCCTGCCTTCCTTGGATATCTTTTTCCGGTTGTTTTTATCTTTTTAATCTTTACAAATGATCTTCCTACATCTGTTCCGGGAAGATTAAACTTTACAACGTTTTTAATCTCTCCGCCTAAAATATGCACTGCTTTCTTAGAATTTTCTAATTCTTCATCGATATTTCCTGATTTATACGGTATAAACATCCCTCCGACTGCTACATAAGGAAGACAATACTCTGATAATGTAGAAAGATTTGCTACTGCACGGGAAACACATAGATCATTTTTTTCTCTATATTCAGTTTTCTTTGCAATATCTTCTGCACGTCCATGGATTGCTTCTATATTTTCCAATCCAAGTTCATTCATTACCTCATTTAAAAACTTCACACGCTTATTTAAAGAATCCAAAAGTGTAACTTTTAAATGCGGATAGGCTATTTTTAACGGAATTCCGGGAAATCCTGCGCCTGTTCCTACATCAATGACTGTACAGATCTTACTTATATCTACCACTTTTTCTATTGTAAGACTATCTATAAAATGTTTTTCTACCACCTCTTCATATTCTGTGATAGCGGTTAAATTCATGAATTCATTCCATTTTACAAGAATCCCATAATATTTATGAAACTGTTCTACCTGTTTTTCATTTAATTCAACAGATAAATATTTCAATTTTTCCATAAATATATCCTGCATACTGTTTCCTCCATTATTTTCTGCCATATAAACCGCTCAAATATACTAATAATACAGATATATCTGCCGGAGATACACCAGATATTCTTGAAGCCTGTCCTATAGATACCGGTCTGTACTCCTTAAGTTTCTGTAATGCTTCCAAACGAAGACTTTTTACATCATCATAGTTGATATTATCCGGTATTTTTTTCTTTTCTAATTTTTTAAATTGCTCTACCTGTTTTTCCTGCCTTTTAATATATCCATCATATTTAACAGATATATTTACCTGCTCACATACTTCTTCTGCAAGATTTTCCGGAAACTCAGGTCTGTCATCATCAAGAGGTGCAAGTATCTCATAAGATAATTCTGGTCTTCTGATTAATTCTGCCAATGTTGTGCCGGAAGATAAAAGGGTACTATTATATTGTTCAAGAAGTGACTGTACTTTTTTATTTGCACCTACATTTACACAAGAGACACGCTCTACTTCCTGTCTGATCAGTTTCTGTTTTAATAATAACCGATCATATCTTTCATCTGAAATGAGTCCTACCTCATGTCCGATCTCTGTTAATCTCTGATCTGCATTATCCTGACGGAGCAGAAGACGATATTCTGCTCTTGAGGTCATCATGCGATAAGGTTCATGGCTTTCTTTCGTCACAAGATCATCTATCAATACACCGATATATGCCTGTGAACGATCTAAGATAATACTTTCTTTTCCCTGAAGCATTCTTGCTGCATTGATTCCTGCGATAAGTCCCTGAGCCGCAGCTTCTTCATATCCCGAACTGCCATTAAACTGACCTCCGCTAAATAATCCTTTAATATTACGAAATTCCAGAGAAGGATCTAACTGTCTGGCATCAATACAGTCATACTCGATCGCATAAGCATTTCTTACGATCTTTACATTCTCAAGTCCTGGTACTGTCCGATACATGTCATACTGGACATCTTCAGGAAGAGAACTGGACATGCCTCCGATATACATTTCATTTGTCTCCAGGCCTTCCGGTTCGATAAATACCTGATGTCTCTCTTTATCTGCAAATTTTACTACCTTATCTTCAATGGAAGGACAATAACGAGGACCCGTACCTTCAATCATACCTGAAAAAAGAGGAGAACGGTCAAGATTTGCTTTAATAATACTATGTGTCTTTTCATTTGTATAAGTAAGCCAGCAAGACACCTGATCTATCTGCACACTTTCCGGATCCGTCGTAAATGAAAATGGCACAACTCTTTCATCACCGAACTGTTCTTCCATTTTACTAAAATCAATGCTCCTTTTATCAATCCTGGCAGGCGTACCTGTCTTAAAGCGATTCATCTTAATCCCAAGTTCCTCAAGGCAAGCCGTAAGGTGATTTGCAGCCTGGAGCCCATTCGGACCTGTTTCATTACACACATCTCCATATACACAACGAGAACGGAGATACGTTCCTGTACATAAGATAACCGCTTTTACCGGATATATACCCCCGGAGAGTATCTGTACTCCGGTAACTTTCTGTATACCGGTCTCTTCATTTTTTTCTGTCAGAATACGAACTACTTCTGCCTGTTTTATTTCCAGATTCTCCTGTGATTCTAAAACCTGACGCATGGTACGGCTATAATTGGCTTTATCTGCCTGAGCACGGAGAGAATGAACAGCCGGGCCTTTGGACTTATTAAGCATCTTGGACTGAATAAAAGTGCGGTCGATCACTTTACCCATCTCTCCGCCAAGAGCATCTACTTCTCTTACCAGATGTCCCTTTGAACTTCCGCCTATATTTGGATTACAGGGCATCAAGGCAATACTTTCTACACTTACAGTAAATACAATGGTTTTAAAGCCTGATCTGGCGCTTGCAAGGGCAGCTTCACAGCCTGCATGTCCTGCGCCAACGACGGCAACATCATAATTATCTCTACTTTCCCATACAGAATTTGCTGAATATCTCATTAATCAAATCTTCTCCTATTGTTTCACCGATAATACTTCCAAGTTCCTCATAAGCATCTAAAAGATCAATGGAATAAAAGTCTTCCGACATTCCTGCATCGATACTGTCATTTACCTTAAGAAGCGCCTGCCTTGCATTTGCAAGGGCTGTTTTATGACGAACATTTGTAATATAAATCTCATCATTAAATGCAAGTTTTCCTTCATAAAACATATCTTTTAAAACCCGCTCTAATTCATGTATTCCTTGATTTTTCTTAGCAGAGATCTCTATAATCGGAATCTCAAGATCAAATTTTTCTTTATTTTTTGCAGGAATACTTGCAATTACACTTTCTTTTGTTACTATCATATCTAAATCTGATTTATTTAGCAATATGATTGCCCGTTTTCCCTGGATCATCTCCATGATCTCTCTGTCATTTTCATCAAGAGGAGTAGAAGAATCTATGACATAAATGATCAAATCTGCAGATTCTGCCAGGTCTTTTGCTTTATTTACGCCGATTTTTTCGATGATATCTTCTGTATCACGGATCCCTGCAGTATCCATGATATTAAGAGATACACCCTGTAAACTTATATGTTCTTCCAATACGTCTCTTGTAGTCCCTGCTATATCTGTTACGATCGCACGGTTTTCACCAAGAAGTACATTAAGAAGAGAGGACTTTCCTGCATTCGGTTTTCCAAGGATCACAGTCTGAATTCCTTCTTTTATGATTCTTCCATCATTACAAGTAGCAAGAAGACCCGTAAGTTCTTCAATCAACTGCTCTGTTACAACCTTTAATTCTTCTCCATATCCATCTACACTGATATGTTCCGGATCATCAAGAGCAGTTTCAATAAATGCTGTGTTGTAAATTATTTTATTTCTTATATTACTTATGGTTTTCTTTATATTTCCTCTCAATTGTCCGATTGAATTTTTTAATGCATATTCATTCTGAGAAGAAATAAGATCTCCTACAGCCTCTGCCTGAGAAAGATCAAGACGTCCATTTAAAAAGGCTCTCTTTGTAAATTCTCCAGGCTCCGCAGGTCTTGCACCATACTGGATCAAAGTCTCTAAGATACGCCTTACAACATAGACGCCGCCATGGCAGTTAATCTCAACAGTATCTTCACCTGTATAAGTATGAGGTCCCTTCATAAGCATAACAAGAACCTCATCAATCATATCTTCTCCATCTACAATATATCCATAATGGATCGTATGCGACTTCTGATCCACAAGTTTCTTTTCTTTCTTTCCTCTATATACCTTATCCGCGATCGTAACTGCTTCACTGCCTGTCATTCTTACAATCCCTATCCCTGAAGGACTGACAGCAGTAGATATAGCAGCAATTGTATCTGAATGATGCATATCCATATCAATTTCCTTCCTTTATTTTCAAAAAGCAGGGGCTTATACAACCCCTGCTCCCATATTATACCCAACAAATATGTACTATCTGCGAACCAATGTTACAACAACTCTTCTGTACGGTTCTTCACCTTCACTATGTGTGGACACAGCCGGATCTGCCTGAAGTGTTGAATGGATAATTCTTCTCTCATAAGGATTCATCGGTTCTAATGATACAGTTCTTCTTGTTCTCTTTACTTTACTTGCAATATTCTTAGCAAGATTCTCAAGAGTTTCTTTTCTTCTTCTTCTATAATCTTCTGTATCAAGTTTTACACGTACATAACTTTCCTGCATCTTATTTGCTACTCTGTTTGTAAGATACTGAAGAGAATCTAATGTCTGTCCGCGTTTTCCGATCAAGATTCCCATATTATCTCCTTCCATCGTAATGGAAAGAGCACCTTCCTCATCAACCTCAGAAGAAACTTTTACATTTTCCATGTTCATTGCCTTTAATACATCTATTACAAATGTTTCACAGGCTTTGATCGTAACATCTTCAACTTTTTCAAGTTTCATTTCTTCTTTTACTGGTGAAGTTTCCTTCTTTTCAGTTTTATTTTTAACTTCTTTTTTAGGTTCTTTTTTAGGCTCTTTCTTAGGCTCTTCCTCTTCCTTTACTTCCACAGGCTTCTCTTCTACTTTCTTACGAGCTTTGATCACAGCCTGTTTCATTCCGATTCCAAGAAATCCCGCACTTCCCTTTTCGATCACTTCATAATCAAGACGGTCGCTCGTTACTCCCAGTTGAACAAGAGCTTCTGTAATTGCATCGTCTAATGTTTTTGCTGATACAGTAATATAATCCATAAATATTTTCCCCCTATTTATTTTCATTAAATTTCTTTACCATATTTGCCTTAGATGCAAGACTTCCTTCTTTAATATTCTTCTGTGCTCTTGCGATCTTTTCTTCTCTTTCCTTTTCAGTTAAAGTATTGTAATTTGCAGAAGTCTTAATACTCTTTGTATTTGTCTGAGCCATAGCGTTAATTCTTTCGTTTCTTTCGCCACGTTTTTTTGCTTTCTTCTCAGCTTTTTCTTTATTCTTTTCAATCAGATCATCCACAGACATCTTTGAAAGAGATTTATTAATTACAATCTGCTGTACAGAACGAACGATCGCGCTAACGATCCAGTATACACCGATACCTGTAGGAAGTGTAAATACCATGAATACGGAGAACAATGGCATTGTATAATTCATAGTCTTCATGGTTCCTGCCATCGGATTATCCTGATCCATCTGCTTATTACTTCCATTGATATTCTGTGACAGGATAATATTTCCATACTGTGTTGCACCGGAAAGAAGAGGAAGGATAATTGCTGTTGCAATAACAACTCCTGCTGCAATTCCAAGGTCTTCTCCATTTCTTACAGCGCCGATCATTCCTGATGGTGAAATAGTCATATTTGGAATTGTAAGGAATTTATTTGCATCTTCTGTAATATTTGGCACATAAGCAGAAATATTATAAATAACCGGATAAAGTGCAAACAAGAATGGCATCTGGATCAATAATGGAAGACACCCTCCCATCATAGAGGCTCCATATTTATCATATACCTGCTGAATCTCTTCCTGCTGTTTCAGCATAGAAGCCTGATCTTTTTTATTTCTGTATTTTTTCTGAATTGCCTGTACTTCCGGCTGAATAACCGCCTGCATCTTCATAGAACGTTGTTGGTTGATCGTCATTGGCAGCATACATGTATATACAACAATTGTATATATGATAATCGACAAACCGACAAGACCATGGTCAGTTGCCAACAGATTGTCCAACATTGTATAGATAAAGTTCATGACTTTACCTAAAACCCAGCAGATCTGCCCTACGATAGGCCAGTTCGCAGCAGTTAATAAACTTACTGTCATTTTTATCTCCTCCATCATTTACTATAATTCTTTTAAGGAACAGGATCATAACCACCTTTGGAAAATGGATTACAGCGAAGTATTCTCTTAAGGCTTAAAATTCCCCCTTTAAATGCTCCATACTTCTCTACAGCCTCCAACGCATAAGCAGAGCAGGTTGGACAAAATTTACAGGAAGAATATCCCTTTGCTTTTGACAAATGTTTTTGATAGAACCTTATATACGCCAGTAAAATCCTTTTCATCATGCGTTATTCCTCA
Organism: uncultured Dorea sp.; assembly: GCA_964406595.1. GTDB lineage: Bacteria > Bacillota > Clostridia > Lachnospirales > Lachnospiraceae > CAPEBR01. Next base: position 7,215 of record CAYOSJ010000054.1, on the reverse strand, counting down.
TCTATGATCTTATGAAGACGTCCCAGATGTAACAGTGCGTCCTTTATCTCTCTATAACTTTTATCTTTTGCACTTATTCTTGCAATTACGATCATATCAATTCCACATCTGAAACATTCTTCTTGAAGTCTGTAACTCTCTCTTATCAATCTTGTTAATCTATGTCTTACTATACTGTTTCCTACTTTTTTACTTACGGATATTCCCAACCGGTTTTTTCCTAAATTATTCTCATAAACATACATAACAAGGTACTTATTACTATAAGAAATACCTCTTTTATAAATATCCTGAAAATCTTTATTTTTTTTCAGTGATTCGGAATATTTCATACCCTTTTATTCTCCTTTTTCAGAGAAGAAAAGGCCACATATATGCGGCCTACGCTGATAATCTCTTTCTTCCTTTTGCTCTTCTGCTTGCGAGAACTTTTCTTCCGCCTGCTGAACTCATTCTTGCACGAAAACCGTGAACTTTAGATCTCTGTCTCTTTTTTGGCTGGAATGTCATTTTCATAGATATCCACCTCCTTATATTTTTCAAGGGAATAACCCCACTTTATTTCTAAAGACATCATTTTTGATTATATTAAAAAAAATGCGCTACGTCAAGCAAAACCGAGTATTTATTTACTTTTTATTGATTAAATTTTCATTTTGATGTAGAATAGATAAGAGTAAATGTTAAAGAGTAGGAGTTTATCTAAAATGAACATTGTTGAAGAAAAATGGCCTGAAATCATCGAACATCTTAAAATAGAACATGATCTGTCTAATGTTTCATTTACAACATGGATCAGGCCTTTGAAAGTATATGACATTATAAATGATACTGTATTTATCCTTGTTAACATGAATGCAAGTGTAGAATATATTGAAAAAAAATATCTTCTTCCTCTGAAAGTATCTATTGCAGAGATCACAGGTATCGAATATGATATTGTCTTCATATCTGAAGATGATGAAAGATTACATGAGATCAAAAATATATCTTTTGAAGCAAATCAAAATAAAAAGACAAAATCTGCAGCAGAAAAAGCGGGACTGAATCCAAAATATACGTTTGATACTTTTGTTGTAGGAGGCAACAACAACTTTGCCCATGCAGCATCTCTGGCAGTCGCAGAATCTCCAGGAGAAGTATACAATCCTCTCTTCTTATATGGAGGAGTAGGGCTTGGAAAAACACATTTGATGCATTCTATCGCTCATTTTATATTAACGAACAATCCGAAAAAAAAAGTATTATACGTAACAAGTGAAGCATTTACAAATGAACTGATCACTGCACTCCGTACCGGTAAGACAGAGGGCAATGAATCTGCCATGACGCAATTTCGTGAAAAATACAGAAATAATGATGTGCTTCTTATTGATGATATCCAGTTCATCATAGGAAAAGAAAGTACACAGGAAGAATTTTTCCATACATTTAACCATCTTCATACATCAGGAAAGCAGATCATCATTTCAAGTGATAAACCTCCAAAGGATATTGAAACTCTTGAAGCAAGACTTCGGACAAGATTCGAGTGGGGACTGATCGCTGATATCTCTGCTCCTGACTATGAAACCCGTATGGCGATCCTTCAGAGAAAAATCGAACTTGACCATTTAGAGAAATATAATATTCCAAGAGATGTTCTTGATTATGTTGCTAAAAATATAAAATCTAACATACGGGAACTGGAAGGTTCTCTTAATAAACTAATTGCTCTTTATAAATTAAATAATAACCAGAATCCGATTGACATCTCTCTTGCAGCACAGGCATTAAAGGATATTATTTCTGCGGAAAACAGAAGAGAAGTTACTCCGGAACTAATTCTTGACATTGTGGCTGACCATTATGAAATCACAGTTGCCGATATTAAGGGTAATAAAAGAAATTCTGAGATTGCTATTCCGAGACAGGTATGTATGTATCTGATGAGAACGATGACAGATACAGCCTTAAAAGGAATAGGAGTCATCCTTGGCGGAAGAGATCACACGACAGTCGGATATGGAGTTGATAAAATTTCTTCTGAAATAGAAAAAGACGAGACACTTGCCAATACCATTAATATTATAAAGAAAAAGATTAATCCTGTTTAATGTGAATAACTATGTGGACAACTTTTAAAAATAGTGGGATAAATCTGGGATAAGAAGTGGATAACATCGGGATAACTTTCTTTTTTTCAAAAATAAAAAAGAGAAACAAAAAAGTTATCCTATAAAAATCCACATAAAATCCCATCGTAATTCACATACTTATTATTTTCTCTAAGTCTTGGAAATAAAGGGATAGAAGAGTTCTCCCCGTTATCCCTGCCCCTAATAAGAAGAATACGGAAATTATTTATATATTTATCTATAACAAACCTGTGGGAAAGGAGTTTTACACACATGAAGATTATATGTAGTAAACCAAACCTGGTAAAAGGAGTCAATATTGTTTCTAAAGCAGTTCCTTCTAAAACAACAATGCCTATCTTAGAATGTATCCTGATCGATGCAACGACAGATATCATCAAGTTGACAGCAAATGATATGGAACTTGGGATTCAGACAGAGATCGAAGGCGAGATTTTAGACAGAGGTATGATCGCAATTGACGCCAGAATCTTTTCAGAGATTGTAAGAAAACTTCCGGATAATGATGTAGTGATAGAAACAGATTCTAATTTCCAGATAACAATTATATGTGAAAAAGCAAAATTTGATATATCCGGCAGGTCAGGAGATGAATTTTCATATCTTCCTGTTATTGAGAAAGAAGAGTCTATTGAACTCTCTCAATTTACATTGAAAGAAATTATAACACAGACGAAATTTTCTATTGCCAATACAGAGAGCAACAAATTAATGACGGGTGAATTATTTGAAATAAAAGATAACATGCTGAAAGTTGTATCCCTTGATGGACATCGTATTTCTATCAGAAGGATAGGATTAAAAAATGAAGTGAGCGATAAGAAACTTGTTGTTCCAGGAAAGACTTTGATCGAAGTAAGTAAGATATTACCTGGTGAAATAGAAAATATGGTAAATATCTCTTATACGAACAATCATATTTTATTTGAATTTGATAATACGATTGTTGTATCAAGATTGATCGAGGGTGAGTATTTTAAGATCGACCACATGCTTTCCAGTGATTATGAAACAAAAGTTAAAGTTAATAAAAAAGAATTATTAAGTTGTATTGAAAGAGCAACGCTTCTTGTAAAAGAAGGGGATAAGAAACCGATTATCATCAATATAGGTGATGAAGTGATGGAACTTAAGATAAGATCACAGATTGGCTCTATGAATGAAGAAATTATGATCCATAAAGAAGGCGCTGATCTTATGATTGGATTTAATCCAAGATTTTTGATCGAAGCGCTTGGGGTAATTGATGATGAAGAAGTAACGCTTTATCTTATGAATGCCAAATCTCCTTGCTTTATTAAAGATGAGGAAGAGAGTTATATTTATTTAATCTTACCGGTAAATTTTAACGCGATATCATAGGGACGGAAAAGAAATATGGAGATCATTAAACTTAGAGAAGAATATATCAAACTTGGACAGGTTCTTAAAGCAGCAGGTTTTGTAGATTCTGGTGTAGAAGCAAAAGAAGTGATACAGGACGGGCTTGTAAAAGTAAATGGAAAGACAGATACCCGCAGAGGAAAAAAACTTTATGATGGGGATATCGTAGAATTTGATGGAGAACAAATAAAAATTGAAAGTTAAATCTTTAAAACTTAAAAATTTTAGGAATTATGATTTACTTCATCTTGATTTTGATGATTCAACGAATATATTTTACGGCAATAATGCACAGGGAAAAACGAACATATTAGAATCTATCTATCTTTCCGGTACAACAAAATCTCACAGAGGAGCAAAAGACAGGGATCTGATTCAGTTTGGAGAAAATGAATCTCATATAGAACTTATTGTGGATAAGAAAGAGATAGAATATCGGATTGATATGCATATTAAGAAAAACAGTCCAAAAGGAATCGCAATCAACAGACTTCCTATCCGTAAGGCAAGTGAATTATTTGGAATTATCAATCTTGTATTTTTTTCTCCGGAGGATCTGAATATTATTAAAAATGGACCTTCGGAGAGAAGAAGGTTTATGGATCTTGAATTATCACAACTTGATAAAATATATCTTAATAACCTGTCAAATTATAATCGTGTTGTAAATCAGAGAAATCATTTATTAAAAGATATCAGAGACATAAAGAGAGATAAAAAACTTATAGAAACTCTTTATATATGGGAAATCCAGTTGATACAATATGGAAATGAGATCATAAAAAGAAGAAAAAAATTCATAAAAGAAATAAACGAAATTATTTCTCCTGTATATGATAAGTTGACTGGAGGAAAAGAAAAAATAAGATTAATTTATGAGCCAAGTAATAAAGATATGACTTTTGAGCAGGCTCTTGAAAGAAACAGAGAAAAAGATCTCAGGATAAAAAGTACATCTGTAGGTCCTCATAGAGATGATATATGCTTTATGACAGACGATCTGGATATCAGACGTTTTGGATCTCAGGGGCAACAGCGTACTGCAGCACTTTCTCTGAAACTTTCTGAGATACAGCTTGTGAAGCAGGTGACTGGTGATACACCGGTCTTATTACTTGATGATGTATTGTCTGAACTTGATAAATACAGGCAAAACTATTTATTAGATAGTATTCATGATATACAGACTCTCATTACCTGTACAGGTGTAGATGAATTTGTAAATCATCGTTTTTCTATGAATAAAGTATTTCATGTCCAAAATGGACAGGTAATAAGAGAGAATTAGGAGGATTAGAATGGGTACAGAAAAAGTACAGCATGAGTATGGAGCAAATGAAATCCAGATATTGGAAGGTCTTGAGGCTGTAAGAAAACGTCCGGGCATGTATATTGGAAGTACATCTGCCAGAGGACTTCATCATTTGGTATATGAAATTGTAGATAATGCTGTGGATGAGGCGTTAGCAGGATTCTGTGATACTATTCTTGTGACAATTAATAAAGATGGTTCTGTTACTGTTGTCGACAATGGACGTGGAATTCCGGTAGGTATTAATAAAAAAAGCGGACTTCCGGCAGTAGAAGTTGTATTTACTGTACTTCATGCCGGTGGCAAATTTGGCGGCGGCGGATACAAAGTATCCGGTGGTCTTCATGGCGTAGGTGCATCTGTTGTAAATGCGCTTTCTGACTGGCTTGAGGTAGAGATATGTAATAAAGGAAATGTGTATAAACAGCGTTATGAACGTGGAAAAGTTGTGGAAAAACTTCATATCATTGGGGATTGTCCAGAAGAAAAATCAGGGACAAAGGTAACATTTTTCCCGGATAACACAATATTTGAGACAGTTAATTTTGAATATAATGTGTTAAAACAACGTTTTCGTGAGATGGCTTTCCTCACGGCAGGGTTGAAAATTGTACTTCGTGATGAAAGAGAAGAAGAGATTATAGAGAAAACATTCCATTATGAGGGTGGAATCAAAGAATTTGTACAATATCTCAATCGCAGTAATACACCTCTCTATGAAGATGTGATCTATTGTGAAGGAGTTGAAAATAATGTCTCTGTTGAAGTTGCAATGCAGCATAATGATTCTTACAATGAAAATTCTTATGGATTTGTAAATAATATTACAACTCCGGAAGGTGGAACTCATATCGTAGGTTTTCGGAATGCGCTTACAAAGACATTTAATGACTATGCGAGAAAAAATAAGTTATTAAAAGAAAATGAGCAGAATCTGTCAGGTGAGGATATAAGAGAAGGTCTTACTGCTATTATCAGTGTTAAGATTGAAGATCCTCAATTTGAAGGACAGACAAAACAGAAACTTGGAAATAGTGAAGCAAGAGGGGCTGTCGATCATGTTGTAAGCAGTCAGCTTGAGATTTTCTTAGAGCAGAATCCGCAGGTGGCAAAACAGACGGTTGAAAAATCTATTATGGCTCAGCGTGCCCGTGAAGCTGCAAGAAAAGCAAGAGATCTTACAAGAAGAAAATCAGCTCTTGAAGGAATGTCTCTTCCGGGAAAACTTGCAGATTGTTCAGATAAAGATCCTTCCAAATGTGAGATTTATATTGTAGAGGGAGATTCTGCGGGAGGTTCTGCAAAGACTGCAAGAGACCGTGCAACACAGGCAATCTTACCGCTTCGTGGCAAGATTTTAAATGTGGAAAAAGCAAGACTTGATAAAATATATGCAAATAACGAGATCAAGGCTATGATCACTGCATTTGGAACGGGGATACATGATGATTTTGATATATCTAAACTTCGTTATCATAAGATCATCATTATGACCGATGCCGATGTCGACGGCGCACATATCAGTACATTACTTCTTACATTTTTATATCGTTTTATGCCGGACCTGATCAAAGAAGGTTATGTGTATCTTGCACAGCCGCCTTTATATAAACTTGAGAAAAATAAAAAGGTGTGGTATGCGTACAGTGATGAAGAATTAGACCGTATTCTTCAGGAAGTCGGACGTGATACGAATAATAAGATCCAACGTTATAAAGGTCTGGGAGAGATGGACGCCGATCAGTTGTGGGAGACAACGATGGATCCTGAGAATCGTGTGCTTCTCCGTGTGACAATGGATGAAGAGACAACATCAGAACTTGATCTTACATTTACCACTCTCATGGGTGATAAAGTAGATCCAAGACGTGAATTTATCGAAGAAAATGCAAAATATGTAAAGAATCTGGATGTGTAAAGAAAGGAGAAGGGACCTTTGTCCTTAGATGAAAATATGGAAGATAATATCTTTGACAAAGTCCATGAAGTGGACTTAAAAAAAACAATGGAAACTTCCTACATCGATTATGCTATGAGTGTTATTGCTTCTCGTGCACTTCCTGATGTAAGAGACGGTTTAAAACCGGTACAAAGAAGAATTTTGTATTCCATGATAGAACTGAATAATGGTCCTGACAAACCGCACAGAAAATGTGCCCGTATTGTCGGTGATACCATGGGTAAATATCACCCGCATGGTGACAGTTCTATCTATGGTGCATTGGTAAATATGGCACAGGAATGGTCTACCAGATATCCGCTTGTTGACGGTCATGGAAACTTTGGTTCCGTAGATGGCGACGGAGCAGCTGCCATGCGTTATACAGAGGCAAGATTAAGTAAGATTTCTATGGAACTTACTGCGGATATCAATAAAAATAC
>CAYOSJ010000053.1:0-15935 GCA_964406595.1 uncultured Dorea sp. | reverse complement strand
TTTCTATTACAATAAATTCATGGCGTGATTCACTGTTTTAATCCCTATGATTTCTATTCCCTCCACATTTCCCACGGATTTCATATTGACTTCAGGAATAATGCAGGTTTTAAATCCAAGTTTCTTCGCCTCTGCCACTCTCTGCTCCGGCATGGTCACTGCGCGGACTTCTCCCGATAATCCTACTTCTCCAAACATGATCGTGTCCTCTGCGATCGGCTTATTCTTATAACTGGACGCAATCGCCATAACAATTCCAAGGTCCGACGCCGGTTCATTCATGCGGATACCCCCCGCGATATTTACATAGGCATCATAACTGGACAGCGGAAGCCCTATCCGTTTCTCCAAAACTGCCATCAGAAGATTCACACGGTTATAATCAAGTCCTGCTGCCGTTCTTCTTGGCATTCCAAAATTACTTCTGCACACCAGCGCCTGTATCTCCATCAGCATAGGTCTTGTTCCTTCCACCGCGCACACCACCACGGAACCGGACGAATTTTCCGGTCTTCCATTCAACATGAATTCCGAAGGATTCTTCACTTCCTCCAGCCCTTTCTCCCGCATCTCAAACACACCGATTTCATTGGTAGAACCGAAACGGTTTTTTACACCTCTTAAGATTCGATAGGACGCATGCCTGTCTCCTTCAAAATAAAGGACCGTATCCACCATGTGTTCCAACACTCTCGGTCCCGCAACCGTCCCTTCCTTTGTTACATGCCCGACAATAAAGATGGAAATGCCCATTCCTTTGGCAAGCTGCATAAATACATTTGTGGATTCCCTTACCTGCGACACACTTCCGGGGGCTGAGGCTACTGCCTCGTCATACATGGTCTGTATGGAATCTATCACCACCATATCCGGTTTCTTTGTCTCGATCACTCCTTTGACAATTTCAAGATTCGTCTCGCAGAGCAGGTAAAGGCTGTCTGAGAACTCACCCATACGATTTGCCCGCATCTTGATCTGCTTTAAAGATTCCTCTCCTGATATATACAGCACGTTCTTCCTCATTGCCGCCAGCTTCTGGCACACCTGTAAAAGAAGTGTGGATTTACCGATACCCGGATCTCCTCCTACCAGCACAAGCGAACCCGGCACGATCCCTCCGCCCAATACCCGGTCAAGTTCTGTGATCCCTGTCAATGTCCGCTCGTCATCATCTGTCGTCACACTGGACAGGGTCACAACTTCTGTTTCTTTTATCAACTTCACGCTCCCCGTCTTTACCGGAGCGATCTTCTCCTCTACAAATGTATTCCATTCCTTACATACCGGGCACTGTCCCAGCCACTTACTCTCCTCATGCCCACAATTCTGGCAGAAAAATACACTTTTTTTAGCCTTCGCCATTTACCTTCTCCTTCATAATTGTATATAAGGTATAAATAAGGAGCCGTGCTTCACACAGCCCCTTCCTGCAATATCAACTACTTCTTTACCACTTTGATCTTCACATCTTTATCCGGCACAAGTTCTGCACTGACACTTAACTTGCCGCTTAAGTTCGTCTTCATCTCGCCCACATTCATATCATCCATGTAGACTACATACTCGCTGTCAGCCTCAAGTTCCAGTGTGATCTGCACATCTTTCTCTCCGGATACTTTAAACAGCACTTCTTTTTCTGTCGCTTTGAAGTTCTTTACTTCCGTTCCCGGTACGGACTCATATACGAACATTCCATTCTTTTCAAGTTTCGTAATCTCAGAAAAACATTTTACTTTGTAGATATCTCCCTGAAATTCAAATCCATCCAGTTTTTTCTTCTCTGCCAGAGTGCAGTCTCCAAAACTAAGTGTTCCATCTGTTTCAGCTCTTAATAATTCTTTTCCCGCTGCCACTGTCATTTCCTCCTACAGTATTTAGTATTTTTATTATATATCATCCAAAAATTAATTTGTAGTCTTGACAGTAAATTTAATATCTTTTTTATAGATTCCTGCCACCACTTCTGTGCCTCTTTGTATCTCACCTGCAAGCACTGCTTCTGCCAGTTTATCTTCCAGCTGATTCTGTACGGCACGGCGGAGCGGTCTTGCCCCATACTTGTTATCTGTTCCCGTCTCCACGATATGTTTCTTCACGGAATCACGGATCGTAAGGCGAATATCCAACTGTTCTCTTGCACGCTTCACAAGATCTTTGCACATCAGCCCCACGATGCGTTTCATCTCATCTGCTCCTAACGGATGGAACACCAGGATCTCGTCAATCCGATTCAGAAATTCCGGTCGAAAAATAAGTTTGATCTCCCTCATCACATTGGACTTCATACGCTTGTAATCGCCTTCTCTGTCTTCCTTTGCATTGAACCCTAATTTCTTCGGATCGATGATCGCCTGCGCTCCTGCATTAGAAGTCATAATGATGACCGTATTTCTGAAATCCACTTTACGTCCCTGTGAATCCGTAATATGTCCATCATCTAATACCTGCAGTAAGATATTAAACACATCCGGATGTGCTTTTTCTATCTCGTCAAAGAGAATCACGGAATAAGGATGTCTTCTCACTTTCTCACTTAACTGCCCGCCATCATCATGTCCCACATATCCCGGCGGAGATCCTATCATCTTAGCAACACTATGCTTCTCCATATATTCCGACATATCTACCCGGATCATAGACTCTTCATTTCCAAACAATGCCTCAGACAATGCCTTCGAAAGTTCTGTCTTTCCCACACCTGTTGGTCCTAAGAATAAGAAAGAACCAATCGGGCGGCTCGGATCTTTTAGCCCGACTCTGCCTCTTCGGACGGCTTTGGAAACTGCACTTACAGCCTCCTCCTGCCCGATCACACGCCGGTGCAGCGTTTTCTCCAGATTCTTAAGACGTACTCCCTCTGACTCTTTCAGTTTCTGAACAGGTATCTTCGTCCATACAGATACTACATCTGCAACATCCTCTTCGGTCACACGCACCTGCCTGCCACTGTTTTTCTCCTGAAAACGTTTCTTTGCCCGGTCAAGTTTCTTCTCTGCCTCTTTTTTATCCTTACGTAATGCGGACGCTTCTTCCATATCTCCGCGACAGATCGCCGCTTCCATCTCCTGTGAAAGTGACAGGATCACTTCTTCCAGTTCGTAGATCTTCTCCGGTACCCGGAATCCCTGCAGAGACACTTTGGAACAGGTCTCGTCAAGCACATCAATTGCTTTGTCCGGCAGAAACCTGTCACTGATATAGCGGTCAGACAACTGTACCGCCGCCTCGAGCGCCTCCTTATCAATCTCCACATGATGATGCTCCTCATATCGGTTTTTCAATCCCTCCAAAATATGAAGACATTGTTCTTTATCTGGTTCTTCTACGGTGATCGGCTGGAATCTCCGCTCCAGCGCCGCATCTTTTTCAATATACTTTCTATATTCCGTAATGGTCGTTGCCCCGATCAACTGCAGTTCTCCTCTTGCAAGAGACGGTTTCAGGATATTGGACGCATCCATTGCACCTTCTGCGCCGCCGGCGCCAATGATCGTATGCACTTCATCGAGAAAAAGAATCACATTTCCTGAAGTTTTCACTTCCTGTATAAGTTTCTTCATTCTCTCCTCAAACTCCCCACGATATTTGGACCCTGCGATCATAGCCGCAAGATCCATCGTCAGGATCCGTTTATCACGCATTCCCTCCGGTACAACTCCCGCCGCGATCTGCGCTGCCAGCCCTTCTACCACTGCAGTCTTACCTACACCCGGCTCTCCCACCAGACAGGGATTATTCTTCGTCCGTCTGCTTAAAACCTGCATGAGACGATGGATCTCCTCTTCTCTTCCGATCACCGGATCAAGTTTTCCTTCGAATGCCTCAAGTGTAAGATCTGTTCCATACTGCTCCAGAACTCCCTCGCCTTTTCCCCGTCCTTCATGGGTCAGTTCTTCCTGATATTCTTTTGGGTTGATCCCCATGACCTGAAGAAGTTCCTTCACGAGCTTCTGCGGGCTGATATTCAGGGTCAGAAGAATCCTTGTTCCTACACAGTCCGTCTCCCGAAGCATGGAAAGAAGCAGGTGTTCCGTCCCGATCTCATCAGAACGGAAACGAAGCGCTTCTCGCTTGCTTTCTTCCAAAATATATTCCAGTCTCGGACTCATCTTCGGATTGGCTGAAAATATCACATCTCCTACCGGTGAGATCAGTTCATCTACAATTTTATAAATATCTTCTTCCTCCAGTTTATTTTCCGCCAGCACCTGTCCTGCAACTCCGGTATAGATCTTCCGAAGTCCAAGAAGCAGATGCTCGCTTCCCACATAAGGATGATGCAGCGTCTCCGCCGCTGTCTTTGCAATCCTTAATGCATCAGATGCCTGTGCTGTATAATTCATGTCTTTCATTCCCCGCTTTCTACCGCCATCTTAATTATGTTGTCTTCTTATATATCTTTATGCACGATGCACAGCCTATCTTACGTCATACTCATCATACAGTTCATCTACAATCCCATGTGCTTCCTCTCTGCTGATGCTCTTGCAACAGCCTTTTGCAAGGGCAATACGGAGATCTCTCTTCATCTCCTCGCATGCCTTTATCTTATCAATATCCACCGAGATCACAGCTCCCTTTCTACGATCGAGCTGTATAAAACCCTGCTGTCTCAGAAGGTTGTATGCTTTATTTACTGTATGCATATTAATGCCGATCGTATCTGCAAGTTGTCTCACGGAAGGAAGGGATTCTCCTTCCTTAAGGGTCTCTGTCGCTATTCCCATAATAATCTGATGCTGCAACTGTACATAAATTGCTTCATCACTGTTAAAATCAATCTCTATCAGCATATTATCACCTCTTTTGTTATATACAGGTTAGCACACGTCTTCTGCTTTGACAAGGGATTTATATTTTCATTGTTCCGTCCGCAAGATCTTTTGCTACAAACGGGATAAAGTAAAACGGTATAGTGAGCAGTTTTTGCTCGGGATCATAGCCGTAGTTATTCTTAGAAACCTTAATGGCATATTCAAACTTATTATGGTTTGAGAATTTTTTAAGGGAGTTAAGTGTACCTCTGCCTTTTTTGACATCGAGCGGATACAATTTATTGTCTGACTCAATAATAAATTCGAGTTCAGCAGATGACTTACCACGCCAATAGAACAATTTATGCTCTTTTGCGATCAGTTCACCAGCAACAAAGTTTTCAAAAAATATTCCTGATAAGGTATTATCTCTTTCACTCGATACAAACGAAGCAGCGTTGATGCCACTTTGATATGAGAACATACCAATATCTCCAAGAAACAAACGGAAGCTGCTTTCGCTATCCGGCATAAGCGGCGTTGTAATATGTTCTTTCAACTGGAAAGACTGATTGACAACGTGCGCCATTGTGAGCCACTGAATAGATGTCGCATAATCTCTTGTTTTGCTCTTTTCCTCAATAAGTCCGGGAGAAAAATTTTTAGACTCTTTATTTAGTTCCCTATAAATATTCTGGAACAGAACACGGGAGCGCAATACCGCTTCTTGGCTTGCCTGATAAAGTTCCATATCAGAAAGATAGTTATCGTACAAAACCTTGAGAATTTCTCTTGCCTCAAGCAGATTGTTCCCGTCAATATAGGCTTCTACCGCTTCTGGCATACCGCCTACGAGCAGATACTTATATATCTGCTCCATTGCCAATTCGTGAATTTGACTCTCCAATGGCTGCTTATCTTCATAAGCCTTTTTAATGGCATCATAAAGTATCTTGTTACTATTCATTATGAACTCATCAAAGGTCATCGGATATATCGTTATCTGATTGATTTTTCCCACAGGAAAAAGGAATTTATCATTTTCCCTTGAACCTCTTTTATGAGTTTCCCTTTGAAGTTTGATGCGAACCATTGATCCGGTTGCAATAACAGGAATTTCTCTGAAATCTTGACAGAAATATTTAAGAGAAGAAATAATATTAGGGCATTCCTGTACTTCATCAAAAATAAGCAAAGTGTTTTCGCTTATCTGCTTTCCTTTACGCAACGAAATATATTCGATAACTTTTTCAGCATTGGCGGTTTTAGAACAAAATTCACGGATTTCGTCTTCTTTTTTGCAATCAACATAGATGTAGTTGTTTTTGTAATAGGTTTTAGCAAAAATTTCCTCTATAAGATAGGTTTTTCCAACCTGTCTTGCACCCCAGACAATCAAAGGTTTCTTACGCTTATTGTTATTCCAATCTATCAACTTTTGCAATGCAATTCGTTCCATAGATAAACCTCCAAGGATATGATATGTGTATTATGTCATAACTTGCACTAATTTTCAAGTTATTTTGAGAGTTTTTTGCACCTATAAACAGTTCTAAGTTCTAATTATTTGCACCTATAGTTTAGCGGTATAGGTGAAAGAGAAATATCACTAAAAACCGCATAAATGAAAAGGGTGCAACCCCTTTCATGAGGTTACACCACTTCTGATTATGCAAGTGTCTTAATATCTACATATTCATAACAGTCAAAACTGTCTGCAACATTCTTGCATGTAAGTTTCCCATCATAAGTATTGATCGCCGAATAGATCACTTCATTCTCCTTACAAGCCTGCTCTAAGCCCTTGTTTGCGATCTGAAGTCCATAACTTAATGTAGCATTTGTAAGAGCGATCGTAGATGTTCTCGGAACTGCTCCCGGCATATTTCCTACACAGTAATGAACCACACCATCTACAACATAGATCGGATCATCATGGTATGTTACCTTTGTTGTCTCTCCACATCCGCCCTGGTCAACTGCAACGTCTACAAATACCGCACCCGGCTTCATCTCTTTTAAATACTCTTTCTTGAATAACTTCGGAGCTGCTTTTCCTGGAATCAGTACAGAACCGATCACAAGGTCAGCCTCTTTTACCGCCTTCTCGATATTCGCATCGGTAGATACTAATGTCTGAATGCGTGCGCCGAAGATGTCATCAAGATATGCCAGCCTTGGAAGACTGATATCCATGATCGTTACATCAGCGCCCATGCCAACAGCGATCTTGCAGGCATTTGTTCCTACATTTCCACCACCGAGGATCACGATCTTAGCCTTCGGAGTTCCCGGAACGCCGGCAAGAAGAACACCTTCTCCGCCAAATGTCTTCTCAAGATACTTCGCGCCTTCCTGAATAGAGAGACGTCCTGCGATCTGGCTCATCGGAGCCAAAAGCGGCAGACCACCCTGTTTTGGATCAAACAATGTCTCATAAGCGACACCTTTTACTTTCGCATCAAGAAGTGCATCTGTCTGCGGTTTATCTGCTGCAAGATGAAGATATGTGTAAAGGATCAGCCCTTCATGGAACAACGGATACTCTTCCGGAAGCGGTTCTTTTACTTTGATCATCATCTCTACGGTATCCCATACTTCTTTTGCTGTATCGATCATCTTAGCGCCTGCTGCCGCATATTCGCCATCCGTAAATCCGGATCCGGTTCCTGCACCTTTTTCAATGAAAACTTCATGGCCTGCTTTTACATAACTCTTTACATTATCAGGTGTCATACCTACACGAAATTCATTGTTCTTGATCTCTTTTACACAACCTATCTTCATTGCCCATTACCTCCTGTTTTCATATAGTATTTTCAGTTATCTTAAAAAATATGGTAACATTTTACCATATCCTGCTAAAATGTTCAACAAATTTTCTTTATTCATTCACCTCATCGATCGCTTTTCCAATATCATGACGCATATATTTATTTTCAAAATCTACCCATTCTGTCGCAGCATAGGCATTGGCTCTTGCTTCTTTTAAGTCTTTTCCTTTTGCCGTAATCCCAAGTACACGTCCGCCGTTCGTCACCAGGACATCTCCGTCGAACCTGGTTCCTGCATGGAAACAATAATAACCTTCCTGTTCCTTAAATTTCTCAAGACCTGTGATCGGAAATCCCCTGTCGTATTTCACCGGATAGCCGTCGCTGGCGAGAACGACGCAGACTGCCGCATTGTCTTCAAACTGAAGATCTACCTGATCTAATGTACCGTCGATACAAGCTTCTACGACCTCGACAATATCATTCTTCATTCTCGGAAGTACAACCTGTGCCTCCGGATCGCCAAATCTTGCATTGTACTCCAGAACCTTCGGTCCTTCCTCTGTCAGCATCAGTCCGAAGAAGATCACTCCCTTGAATGGTCTTCCTTCTGCTTTCATAGCGTCTACGGTTGCCTGATAGATATATCTGTTACAGAACTCTTCCACTTCTTTTGTATAAAACGGACTTGGGGAAAATGTTCCCATTCCGCCTGTGTTAAGTCCCGTATCGCCATCTCCCGCACGCTTATGGTCCTGTGCGGAAGTCATCGTCTTAATGGTATTGCCATCCACAAAGGAAAGAACGGATACTTCGCGCCCTGTCATAAATTCCTCGATCACCATCTCATTTCCGGCAGAGCCAAATTTCTTATCCAGCATGATTTCCTTCACGCCGTCTTTTGCTTCCTCAAGATTATTACAGATCAATACTCCCTTTCCAAGAGCAAGGCCATCTGCTTTCAGCACGATCGGGAATGTTGCCGTCTCAAGATATGCAAGCGCTTTCTCCGGATCTGTAAAATTCTCATACGCCGCGGTGGGAATGTTATATTTCTTCATCAGATCTTTCGAAAATGCTTTGGATCCTTCAAGGATTGCCGCATTCTTACGTGGTCCAAAAGTACGGATGCCCTCTGCTTCTAATTCGTCGACCAGCCCGCCTACCAATGGATCGTCCATCCCGACGATCACGAGATCTATGCTCTTTTCTTTGGCAAACGCCACGATCTTGTCGAATTCCATCGGTCCGATCGGCGCGCACTCTGCATATTCAGAAATCCCGGCATTTCCCGGAGTACAGTATATCTTATCTACTTTGTCGCTCTTTGCCACACAATATGCGATCGCATGTTCTCTTCCGCCGCTTCCTACAATTAATACATTCATCATTCTATGCCTCCTGCAATTTTCCATTTGCAATCATGTCAATAGCCTCTGGAAGGATCTTCCATTCAGCCTGTTCCATCACACGTCTCTGGAGCACTTCCGGTGTATCGCCCGGCTGTACCTCCACTGCTTTCTGCAAGATGATCGGTCCGGTATCCGTTCCTTCATCTACAAAATGAACCGTCGCTCCAACGATCTTCACACCACGTGCAAGAGCCGCCTCGTGGACTTTCAGTCCATAATAACCTGTCCCACAGAACGCCGGGATCAGAGACGGGTGGATATTGATGATCCTGCCACGATATCGATTGATCATCGCCGGTGGAATCACCACAAGGAAACCTGCCAGCACGATCAGGTCCGGCTCCATCTCCTCTACCGCTTCCAACAATTTTTCATTAAATTCTTCTCTGGAAGCAAATGCCTTCGGAGAAATGCATTTATTTGCGATTCCGTGCTTTTTCGCCCGTTCAAGCGCATAAGCGCCCTGATTGTTACTGATAACACCTGTAATTCTCGTATTCGTAATCGTTCCGTCTTCTACCGCGTCAATGATCGCCTGTAAGTTCGTACCACCGCCCGATACCAGCACAACAACATTTAACATAATGTAACTCCCTTTTCTCCCGCTTCAATGTGACCTACGACATACGGAGTATCTCCCGCAGCCTTCATAGCCTCCATCGTCTTCTCCACATCTTCAGGGGCAACTGCCACGATCATTCCCAGTCCCATGTTATAGGTATTATACATGGCATGTTCTTCTACCTGACCTTCTCTTGCCAGTTTTGTAAAGATCGGAGGAATCGGATAACTGTCTTTTTTCACTACTGCTCTTACGCCATCTACTAACATTCTCGGAATGTTCTCATAGAAACCGCCGCCTGTGATATGGCTGCATGCTTTTACAGTAACACCTGCTTCTTTTACTTTCTTAAGCGCTTTTACATAGATCCTTGTAGGAGCAAGGAGCGCCTCTCCAAGCGTTGTACCAAGTTCTTCATAGTATGTATCTAATGATTCTTTTGTCATTTCAAATACTTTCCGCACAAGGGAGAACCCATTACTGTGAACGCCTGAAGAAGCCATGCCGATCAATACGTCTCCATCTTTTAAGTTCTCGCCTGTGATCATATCTTTCCTGTCACAGACACCAACTGCAAATCCTGCCAGATCATAATCATCTTCCGGCATCAATCCCGGATGTTCTGCAGTCTCGCCGCCGATAAGCGCAGCCTCTGACTGGAGGCATCCTTCTGCCACACCTTTTACGATATCCGCGATCTTCTCCGGGTAGTTCTTGCCACATGCGATATAATCAAGGAAAAATAACGGCTCCCCGCCTGCGCATGCAATGTCATTGACACACATGGCAACCGCATCAATACCGATCGTGTCATGCTTGTCCATGATCATCGCAAGTTTTACTTTCGTACCGCATCCATCTGTACCTGACAATAATACCGGTTCTTCCATCTCCTTGATCTTCGACAGTGAAAATGCTCCTGAGAATCCGCCAAGTCCTCCAAGAACCTCCGGGCGGATCGTCTTCTTCACATGCTCTTTCATAAGTTCTACTGATCTGTAACCTGCTTCAATATCAACGCCTGATTTCTTGTAATCCATAATATATCTCCTCGCAATTTATTTTGACTGTATATATGCCTCATAGCCAATCTCATCTAATTTTGCCGCCTTCGCCTTCACTTCTTCTTTCATCCTGGCTGTGTACGCTTTTAACTTTGCAAGCAGTTCCTCATCGGATGCTGCAAGGATCTTTGCCGCAAGAATTGCCGCATTCTTTGCTCCATCTATGGCAACTGTCGCAACCGGAACTCCCGGAGGCATCTGCATAATAGAAAATACTGCATCCATCCCATCCAGATTCTTACCGGAAAGCGGAACTCCGATCACCGGAAGCGCAAATAACGCTGCACACATTCCCGGAAGGGCTGCCGCCATTCCTGCTCCTGCTATCATAACTTTCATTCCACGCCCCTCGGCACTTCTCGTCCACTCGATCAGTTCGTCCGGTTCACGATGCGCAGAAATGATCGTCATCTCATAATCTACTCCTAATTCTTCCAGCATAACCGCTGCTTTACTCATAACCTTAAGGTCAGAGTCGCTTCCCATTACAATTCCTACTTCTGGCATAATTGTCTCCCTTTCAACCTTCTGTTTTTTAGTTAAATCATACCGTATACTTATAGACTTTTCAACGGTTCATTTAAAATTTCCGTACCGGGGAGCACGAATCTTCCATTCGAAAGCAGAAGGATCTCTTCCCCGTCTCCTGTCACCACCTTGATATGTCCCAGTTCTTCATAAGGGATGGTGATGTCGGTATGGCAATGAAAATATGCCTTTGACACATCTTCTTTTCTTAAGACAGACACCGAGTTATCTCTCGCCACAATTTCTTTTCCATTGGGATTATACACCTTGACGTCCTCGCTCCAGCTGTAGCAAGTATCCCCTAATGCAAAATGTGGCCCCATCTTCTCGGCGATCAATATAGGCAGTTTCTCCTCGATCCCATATTTCTTCGCTGCCCGGTATGCCGTTGTATTTGTCCCGATGGCAAATTCTCCCAGCGGCAGAGTCTCATGCTTATGGAGAATATTGTCACGGATATATGCTTTATTCTCCAGCTCCCTGTCAAAGTTCTTACAATTATAATCAGCAATCATTCCATTTGCAAAAACAACCTCCAGATCCTGATACTGCAGTTCATTCAGATATACCTTACTTACATGAAGCACTCCGTTCGTCCCTTCCAGCACCGGAGAAGTAAACACTTCGCCCACCGGAATATTTACATCTGCCACACAGTTCTCAAATATGGTCTCTTTCTGAGGATCCCCCAACTTATACAACTGCACCTTCAAGTCTGTTCTATTCCCGTTTCTGCCGACGATATGGACATATTCTCCCTGATCCAATGCATCGATCAGCGTCTGCTGTACCTTCTCATAGACCTTCGCATCCAGCGTATTGATCCTGATGATCTCTTCAAAGATCTCCTCGTACTTCTCCCCGATCTCGGGAACCGGATAAGCGATGATCGTAAAACTTCTCTCATCTCCCGGGATATAGTGGTTGGTAAGTTGTCCGGATCTGCTGTCATAAAGAAGGGCAAGTTCTTCCTGCTTCTCACTTAAATGTACCGCCGCTTCTTTCTGGACAGGCGCAAAAGGAACCTCTCCAAAGGTCTCCATACACGCCGGACCTGCAAATCCCGCAGCCAGTTCTTTGTATTTTTCATAAGTCGTCTTCGCCACTTCCAGCTTGCGTTCTACAAACTGTTTATCCAACAGGAGTCCCTGATCGTCCTTGTGGTCATACTCATACTGTTTGTTGGGGATTCCCCCAAAGTAACCGATCTTTAAATGCTGACGCCTGGTAAGGACACTCACACCCGCACGGTAGATCGTGGGTTCAAGTCCCATCTTCCGGAAATTCCGGACCGCTGCTCTTATCACCCGCTCGAATCCCAGGACATAACGGATATTCACCACAGACTTCTTTGACAGGTCTTTCCCCGTATTCACAAATCCAATACGGTAACCTTCCGTATACACATCTGCCATTTTTTGTATCGTTTCTTCCGAAAGAGTGGCAAGATGTTCCGCAGTCCTCCATTCATTTTCACTGATAAATTCACCGAACATATAAAGATACCGGACATCGTTCAAATCTCTGTTCATAATAATGTCGGCCGCAAAACTCTCCGACGGATCAATCTGTTCCCGGATCCTGTCTGCCACAAACACATCACAGTAATCACTGGCATACCAGTAGATTATCTCGCGAATACTCGCAGTCTCTGGCTCTTCCACACATTCAAACTGATTATATACTTCTATCAATAATTCAAATAATATATCCAGGTACTCCGTCTTATGCTCAAAGACATAAGCAACGGCTCCCCGAAGTTCCGAATAGAGAAAACTCAGCATTTTCCCATACTCTTCCCCCAATTTTTCCACCGCATATATCGGATTGCCATAACTTTTCGCATAATTCTCCGGCAAAATATCTTCATACAATCGGAAGTTCCATTTTCTCAATTCTGCAAGAGAAAGTTTCTCATATCTCCCACTGTCTATCTGTCCTTTAAGTTCATGGATCAACATGACAAAGGCAGACATTTGACAGAAATAATCCTGAAACTTTTCTGCCACTGCCTGCTCACTACCCATTTCCCGTATACGCTCTATCGACAATTCATACCTTTCCTCTACCATTAGATAAGCCCCCTGATAAATATTACTGCCAACCCTGCAAGGACCACACCGTTTACCGCTGCTCCGATCTTACAGGTTATGTAATTCTTATCCCGCTCACGAAAACCCCGAATCCCTGTGTATAGCCCTATGCCTGCCAAAAACAATGTGGCAAGTCCTCCGAACCCCATCCAGATACTTGCCTCGCCCTTCGCTCTGAAGGAAAGGACGATCATGAATATCAGAAGAAACGATACAAGCGCTGCGTACATGCAAGACTGTATTCCTTTCTTCGCATGCTTTAACGGTTTCTGACCATACTTTGTGCGAAGGATCTTCTTACGGCGTTTCTCACGTTCTTTCTTCAGTGCCCGTATTCTCGCCTCTTCCCTGGTCTCTACTTTTCTCTTTATAATCATCTGTTCTCCTTACCATCGTTTCAGTGCTGCCCCTGTCGCAAATATGATATAGCCCGCCACGCCTCCTATTGTATTAAGAAGCAGATCGTCTACGTCAAAGCTCCCCACTCTCGTGATCAGTTGAAAAGACTCCACACATAGACTCAGGCCAAAACTCCAGAACAGTGTGGATAAAAAACTTCGATATCTGCTTGCCATGGGCATAAAAAACCCAAAAGGTACAAATATCAGCACATTTCCGAAAAGATTTGTAAACATAGCAAAAAAACCTACCTGGTCACGGTACTCCCAGAATCTTTGAATCTCTTTAAACAAAACGAGGTTGTAATGATACTCCTCCATTCCGGTCGTTGTCCGTCCATACCAGTCAGAAAATATAAGAAAATATATAATAAATCCTACATACAGTACGAAACATATCTTGCCAAGTATACGGATTTTCTTTCTTTTTCCAGCATTCAAATGTACAGCCTTCCTTTCCACACTGCCCTAAAAAGTAAGACCCTTTTTATCTTTCAAAAGTTTTGCTCCGCTTATGATCGCGATAATACCGGTCACAATACCGGTCACTAACATTACAATACCTGCCGCAATGCCTGCCGCGCCTGCAAAACTCATCGTCTTATATACTTTTTCGTTCATCGATACTCCTCCTTCTATTTCACGCCATACCTGTCATAGTATACATCAATCGCCGCTTTTAATGTATCATCAATGACAACTTTCCCCTGACATTCCTTATTATAAAGATGTTCTACAACCTCTGCCATAGACACGATGGCGCTCGTCTCAAACCCATATAATTCCTTCACTTCATCAAGGGCACATTTCTTGCCGCCTTTGCCAACTTCCATACGGTTTAAAGATACCATAAGCCCTACGATCTCTACATCTGCGGCTCCCTTTACCTTCGGCACAGTCTCTTCCATAGATTTGCCGGAAGTCGTCACGTCCTCGATCATCACGACTCTGTCACCGTCTTTTAACGCACTTCCAAGAAAACTTCCCTTATCTGCGCCATGATCTTTCTCTTCCTTACGGTCAGAGCAGTAGCGTACTTCCTTGCCATATAACTCACTGTATGCCATCGCAGTTACAACTGCCAGCGGGATTCCCTTATATGCCGGTCCGAATAATACGTCAAAGTCATCTCCGTAAGTCTCATGGATCGCCTTCGCATAATATTCCCCAAGTCTCTTTAACATGGAACCTGTCACATAACCGCCCGCATTCATAAAGAACGGAGACTTTCTTCCACTCTTCAATGTAAATTCTCCAAACTTGAGCACGTCGCTCTCTACCATAAACTCGATAAATTCCTGCTTATATGCTTCCATAATCTCTTAAAACCTCCGTATCTGCAGACTTTAATCTTACGCCATTCTCAAAATCTCTAACTGTAAAAAGCAATCACTCACTTTTACAGGAATGATTGCCACTTTTCACTTTTATGCCAACAGGTCAATATATTTTCCCTTTTCCGGTATCTCGCTCTGTTCTTCGGTATTATCTTTGAACACGGTTCGAGTCGTTCCGCCTGACACATAACTGCGGCCACATTCCGGGCATATCGCAGTGCTATATGACACTGACTGGGAAACGATCTTCTGGTCTTCCCGAAGCGCCTGTGCCTTTGCATGAGATACATGCTCATTTTCATGGGAACGGACGGCTGTTACCGCTGATTCCGGACTTAACTTGGTAGGCGTCTTAAAGGAAACTCCCGGATCATTCGAACCATCCTGATACTTCCGATTCTTACATGTCTTACATTCATAACTGTCAAAATTCCGCCGCAGAACACCACTCGTGCCCTCATTCTCTGGCTGCAATGCGTCCTTCACATCTGCAGATCCCCCAACAGCCGGCACAGAAGCACGCTCTGCATAGTATAATCCAAAGGTTCTCATATTCATTACAGGCATCATTCCTCTTCACCTCTTCTCCAAGTTTTTCTGTATTTTATCATAAAAAGAGAGGATTCTCAAGTATTTTAGGTGGAATGGATAGTGTAAATAAGACTTCCTATTTATTTCTGTTTCAAAAAGTGCTATACTCTAACATATTAAAATGAAAGGTCTGGAATGATGTATGCATAAAGAATTTTTAATGGGAAATGAAGCCATTGCCCTGGGCGCTGTCGCTGCTGGTGTAGATCTTGTATCCGGCTATCCCGGCACCCCCTCTTCCGAAGTACTGGAAACAGTGGCGAAATACCGTGGGAACACCACTTATGTAGAATGGTCTGTCAACGAAAAGGCAGCCCTTGAAGTTGCAACAGGCGCATCCTACGCCGGAGCCCGCAGCATGGTAACGATGAAGCAGGTCGGTCTCAATGTGGCAAGTGATCCCCTGATGAGTCTGGAATACA
>CAYOSJ010000052.1:0-16407 GCA_964406595.1 uncultured Dorea sp. | reverse complement strand
GGTATCTCTATTTCATTTTCAATTGGTAGAAATCTGCATTAGCCGATTTCCCCTTCTACATTATTAAACAATCGCTCTACTTCACCAATTCATATATCGCCTGTGCGTATAGTTTCGCCGTTGTCACCAATTTCTCAAGGTCAATAAATTCATCTGCCTCATGGGCAAGTTCCGGTTCTCCGGGGAATACCGGACCGAAGGATACAAAGTTTTCCACATCACGGCAATAGGTTCCCCCTCCGATCGTAATCGGCTCTTCTTTCGCATCCATCATCTCATTGTATACTCCAAGAAGTTTTTGAACTAATTCTGTATCCTTTGGAACATACAAGGCGTCCCGCATCTGGAAAAGTTCTGTCTCAAGACCATATCTTTGACAAGTCAGTCTGATCGTTTTCCATATCGTCTGCAAGTCCACATGTACCGGACATCGGATATCCACTTTCACCTGACATACATTATCTTCCATATTGATAATGCCAAGATTCATCGTAAGTTTTCCTGATAACTGATCCTCACATGCAATGCCAAGATTCTTTCCTTCCCAGCCATCAGAAAACAATTCATATAGATTCTCAAAAAATGCGGTAACGCTTCTGTCAGAGAATGGCTGCTTTCTTAAAAAGTCAATCATTGGAAGAAGCGCATTTTCTCCAAGCCACGGCTGCATGGCATGGGCGCTGACTCCGCAAAACTCTGTTGGTTCTTCCTGATCTGACAGCCACACGCGGGCAATATTCGGCACTGCATTTACAACACTACCTCCCTGGATCTTCCGGAGTGTCAGACCGGAAGTATCCATATCTTTCCATTCTTTCTTTATCCCAAAACGAAGGATTCCTTTCTCTGCATGGATCACAGAAAACATTCCATCAGGAGAAAATCCCATATCCGGTCCTTTTTCCTTCGTCAGATAATATCGGATACAACGATGCCCTGTCTCTTCATCACAGCCAATAATATGCTTTACATGATGGCTTACCGGAAGCCCACTCTCACGCACTGCCTTCATGGCATATAATGCAGCAAGCATGGGACCTTTATCATCGATGGTTCCACGTCCGAACATCTTCCCGTCTTCGATCACCGGAACAAACGGTTCCTTTTTCCAGCCATTTCCCGGAGGAACTACGTCAATATGCGAAAGAATTCCTATCTCTTTCCCTTCTCCCGGACATTCGATGGAAGCAGCATAGCCATCGTAATTCTTAACTTCAAACCCCATGTTCTTTCCCAGTTCCATGATCTTGTCAAGGGCTCTTCGTATCTCTGCCCCAAACGGCGCCCCGTCAGAAGCAGATTCCATGTCTATCACACTTGGAATCTGAACCAACTGTGCAAGAGTTTCTGTCATTTCCTCCTTGTACTGCTCGATCAATTGATTTAATACTTCTTTCATAATTTCTTTCCCCGTCCTTATACATCAGTGTATTTTTATTCGGTTGGAGTCTTTACAAGTTTAAATGTATTTGTAAAGAATGAGAACAGTGCAGATCCTGCGATCAGACCTGCCGAAAGTACATTCAGGTTCTTCCGTCCTTCTTCTCCGAATACCTTTTCTATTATAACACGGATTGCAAGGAAAATCAGTCCTGCAATGCCTGCGATCGGATTCGTGATCAGAAGACCTGCGGCAAACATAATACCGATCTGTCTTCTCAGCCCGCTTATTAACTGGATAACGCCACCTACGATCGCAAATATAAGGATATATCTAAATACAACCGCATCAACCCCTGCCTCAATGGTCGACTTATATACTTCTGCTACAGGAGGAATTCTTCCTTCCATGAAGTATGCTTTATAGAAAAGGAATACTGCGATAATTGCTACGATCGCTCCGAATAACTCTGCGATATACTGTTGTTTTCTTCCTTCCAGTTCAAACTTGATATCTTTACCTTTTCCTCTTAATATCCAGCCCGTCTTAAGGTCGTATCCCATATCTGCAAATGCAGGTCCTGTGCAGGCCGCATATCCTGCCAGGAATGCCAGTGCTTCCGGTGGGAATCCAATAAACATACCAAGTACCAGGAAGATAATAACCGTTGCCATTGCCGGGAAATAACCGGAATGCATCGCCGAAATACCTACCAGGATCTCAGATACCAGCGCCGCGATCATCGCATACACAACCCAGATAATCAGTTTTCCGACGCTCATCTCTGCAAAGATTCCTCCGATCGCTGCCATCACAACTGCACCAACTGTGTAGAGAATCATACCCTTTACCAGCGCCTGGGACATCTGCTCTGTTGTTCTGGAATATACATGTCCTGCCTCTACTTCTACCTCGATTCCTTCTACGCTTTTTTCTACATCTTCAAGATTCTTCTGCTTTTTCTCTTTATATTTTCTTCTGATAAGCATTGCAGACTGTACAAGAGCCACAAGTCCCGCTCCGACCATCACGCCCTGTGGGATATAATACTCACTCAATGCGAAGCCAAACCAATTGCCCCAATATCCATTCAGTATCAGTCCAATACAAAACGCAGTCAGCGCTACAATATTTCCAAGTCCGCAGACACCGATAATATCCATCGGAAGTCCAAAATAAGTTCCTCCGATCCCGACTACGATACCACTTACTAACAGCACTGCTTTCTTACCAAGTTCTGCTGCCGCAAGGATCGTTTCTGCTGTCGCGATACCTATCGGCCACGCTTCATTTGCCCCCATAAGCGGTGTATCAAACATCCAGTACATCATTGTAATATCTACCAGAAACGCAATGACGCCACCGACCAGGATCCCAAAGCACATTTCCGGCCTGTCAAATACCCAGATCACTGATACGCATACCATAAGCACATTACCAGCTCCAAATGTGGCGCAGGAAATCGCTGTCTCTATGATATTCTGCGTATGGATATTCTTAAACTGTCTGGTAAACTTCAGTGGGATCATACCTACAAGCACTGCGATCAACGCACCGATGATCGAAGAATTCGTACTAAGGCCAAATCTTACGATCAACTCCATACCGATGATAGCACCTACAACAGATGTCAAAAGCATAACCACAATAATCGCCGGATTCAGCGCTTTTGGATGTTCCATCGAACAATAGTATGCAACTAATTCTTCATCACTGTTAAATTTTAATTTTTCTTCTCTCATTTCATTTCCTCCTCTACAGGGGGAGCAACTACATACAATCAATCAATTTTAATATCAATATCCCGCAACTCCCAGTTCTTTACAAATCTCTCTTATTTTTGGATTCATATAAATTCCGTCTTCTTCAAACACTTCATCATCTAAAAGAATCGTTGGCTTCAAGATCGTTCCATCTGTATGGCTTGGCGCATCCCATTTCTCTGCAAGAATGGATGCTCCCTGGCTTCCGATGCCAAACTCAATGCCACCGAATACACGCTCGTCTTCCACGATCCTTCCCGTCGGCGCCATCACACCCGGATTGAATCCAAGGGAATAATGTGCCACACGATAAGACGCCGGATGATTATAACTCGCCAGCCATTCACGGAATACATCTGCATCTCTGCCGCCTTCTACTTTCGTTACGACACCGCCTTCTACTGTCAAACGGACAGGTTCTTTCAAAAGCCCAATCTCTGCCGGCGGCCATAACGCCCCATCAAATACCAACGTTCCATTGATCGTAGACTCCATGCAGTTCCAGCTGATCTGTCCACACATCATATTAGACTGTCCCTTTTCAATAGCCTTTCTGCCTGAGTGACGTACCTGTCTGCCCTGCATCTCCCCTACAAGATCTGTCCCATTTTTGCTCAGGATCTTTACGACTTTAGCCTGCTGAATGATCTCTTTCATAGTCTCCCCAAGTTTAATGACCAGGTCATAATCCACATTGGTAATACATCTTACGATCATATCTACATCCATACCTGTCAGACATGTATATCGGCATCCACAAGATAATGCTTTCTGCCAGGACAGCGCATGCTGTACATTTTTATCTGCCAGTTCAATCCACACATCTGCCTCACAGGCAGCTGCCTGAAGTGGCTTTGGCGGGTCCATGCAAGTCTCCTTTGCCGTCGGGTATTCCACGAGCACCGGAACCGCATCAATGGCGTGCGCTGCCGCTGCCAGCGCATTTGCAACACGCAGGTCAGACGATGTATCTGCCGTGATCATCACTGTCTCACCCGGCTGTGCAAGCATAACATCTTTGACCAGTTTCATCGCGCCTTTGTATAATTCATATTTTAAATATCCTTCTATCGGTTCAAATCCTAATCGAAGTTCCATTTCCTTTTCCTCCTAGTAACCTGCTATATTCATTCTTCTGCAGAATTCTCTTGCCTTTTCGTCTTTGTAGATTCCATCTTCTTCAAATACAACTCCGTCAAAGATCAATGTCGGTTTTAAGATCGTTCCATCTGTATGGCTTGGTGCATCCCATTTTTCTCCCATAATTGCCGCACCCTGGCTTCCGATACCAAACTCAATACCACCAAATACACGCTCGTCTTCCACGATCCTTCCTGTTGGTGATGTCACGCCCGGATTGAATCCAAGAGAATAATGTGCCAGTCTGTAAGATGCCGGGTCATTGTAAGACGCCAGCCATTCTTTTAACCGCATCGCATCTTTTCCACCTTCAATCTCTGTTACAACACCATCTTTTAAAGTTAATTTTACAGGATCCTGCAATACACAGATATCAGCCGGCGGCCACAGTGCTCCGTCCATAACCAGCGTTCCATTAATGGTAGACTCTAACGGACACCAACTGATCTGTCCGCCTAACATAAACGGATACCCTTTGATCGTTCCCCGTTGTCCGGAATGTCTTACCTTACGCCCACTCTGATAAGCTACAAGATCAGTCCCATTCGCACTCTTAACTTCAATCTTGTCTACTTTTTCGATCGTCGCTTTCAGATATTCTCCAAATTCAATCATTGCATCGTAATTTACATTCGCCACACATCTGGTAAGCATATCTACATCAATTCCTGTCAGGCACATATAACGCACCCCATTCTTGATCGCCGCCTGCCAGGATAATGTATGCTGTACAGTCTGATATGCACATTCAAACCACACATCTGCTTCCATTGCTGCTGCCTGAATCGGTTTCGGCGGGTCAAGAAGTGATACCGGCGCTGTAGGATATGTAATACATACCGGAATTGCGTCTAATGCATAGGCTGCCGCTGCAAATGCCTCCATCACTCGCCTGTCACTGGATGTATCTCCTGTAACTAATACATTCTCCCCCGGCTGTACGAGCATTACGTCTCTTAACAGCACCATTGCTCCTTTCCATGTCTCATACGCCAGATATTCATTTCTTGGCTCAAATCCTAATCTCAGTTCCATTGTCTGCCTCCTTATCATTATTTCGCATCCTTTAAGTTTATACAAATAAAAGGACATGATTGAAGTTAAAAATCACGCCCTCACTCGCATAATTCTTTAAGTCTTTAAAATATGTACTTATTTTCTAAATACATTATCCTATTTGCGAAATTGTATTTATATTTTAATTTTAATATCTATACATTAAGTTTACAAATTATGTATTTTTATATATCTATAAATTTAATTTATAGTTTAAAAATCTTCTATTTTCCTTTATAATTCGTATAAAACAATGATGTTTTATATTGGAAAGGGGGACTCCTACGTGCTGGATTTCCGTTTATTAACTTTTTTGGATCTCTGTCAGAGTAAAAATTATACCAAAACCGCCGAAAATCTGAATATCACCCAACCCGCAGTCTCACAACATATAAAATATCTGGAGCAATATTATGGCGCCAAACTGATCTCCTATCATAACCGCCAGTTTTCTCTGACAAAAGAAGGAGAATATCTGCTGAAAGAAGTATCTCACCTTCACTTCCTCAGCACTTCTATCCACCAGCATATCCAGCAGATGAGCAGCGCGGAGAAATCTCCGTCTATTTCTATCGTTGCCAATCCTGCAGTCGGGGAATTTATCTTACCGGGACTGATCTCTGCATTCGCAGAGCAGCACCCCTCCTGTAAAATACGTTCTTCCATTGCAAATTCGGAAGAAATGACATCACTCGTGTTTCAGAAAAACGTTGATTTTCTTATCTCCGACCAGACAAACATCCATCCAGATCTTGAATATCACCTGTTTTGCATGGAACCTATATGCTGCGTGTGCAATCCTTGTCACCCGCTTGCCAGAAAACATGTATCCCTTGATCAGCTGACAAAAGAAAAGATTGTCTACCGCGAACGGACATCTCATGCCTACGAGATACTTTTCCATGCATTTCAACGGATCGGCCACGAATTAGAGTCTTACGATTATCCTTATGAATTCGGAAGTATGAGTTCCATTATCCAATATTTAAAGGAAGGTTCCGGCATCTCTTTCATATACCAGAGCACTGCCAGAGATTTTTTAGAACGCAATGAACTTTCTGAGATATATATTAACGACGGGATTGAATCTATCAGTTTCTACTGTGCCTACCCAAAAGCAATCCCTCTGTCAGATGAGGCAAAGAAGTTTTTAGAATTTTGTAAATTCATCCGCCAATAATACCGGCATGTCAAAAAAGGTGCACGACAGTTTCCTCTGCCATGCACCTTTTCTATATTCTTTAAATTATTTCCCATAATAGCACTTGAGATAGATCTCCTTCATCTCTTTCATCAGTGGATATCTCGGGTTCGCTCCTGTACACTGATCATTGAATGCCTGTTCTACCATATCGTCCAGGGTATCCAGGAAGTATTTCTCGTCGATCCCGTACTCTTTGATAGACTTCTTAATACCGATCTTCCCTTTTAATTCTTCAAGTTTTTCACAGAAGTTAGCAAGCACTTCTTCGTCCGTCTTTCCTGTGCAGCCTGCAAAACGCCCAAGTTCCGCATATCTTGCCAGTGCGTGTGGATACTCATACTGCGAGAATGTTCCCATCTTCGTTGGCGCTTCTGCTGCGTTGTAACGCATAACCTCTGTGAGAAGCAATGCATTTGCAACCCCGTGTGGCAGGTGATGGAACGCTCCAAGCTTATGCGCCATCGAGTGGTTAAGTCCGAGGAATGCATTTGCAAATGCCATACCTGCCAGACAAGAAGCATTCGCCATCTTTTCTCTTGCAACCGGATCATTTGCACCGTTTTCATAAGCAGATGGCAGATAATCAAAGACTGCCTTTACGGCTTTCATCGCAAGACCGTCCGTGTAGTCTGTCGCCATGATCGACACATACGCCTCGATCGCGTGTGTCATCACATCGATACCGGACGCACTTGTCAGACCCTTTGGCTGCGTCATCATATTGTCTACGTCTACGATCGCCATATTTGGCATCAGTTCATAATCTGCAATCGGCCATTTTACACCTGTATCTGCATCTGTGATGATCGCAAACGGCGTCACCTCAGAACCTGTTCCTGAAGAGGTCGGAATTGCTACAAAGTATGCTTTCTCGCCCATTTTCGGGAATGTATATACCCTCTTACGGATATCCATAAAATCCATTGCCATATCTTCAAAATCTGCCTCCGGGTGCTCGTACATAACCCACATGATCTTGGCAGCGTCCATCGCAGAACCTCCTCCAAGGGCGATAATGGTATCAGGCTCAAATGCACGCATCTGGTCCACACCTTTCTGCGCACACTGTAAAGTCGGGTCTGGCGCCACCTCATAGAAGCATGTATGCTGAATTCCCATTTCATCTAATTTTGCTTCGATCGGATCCACATAGCCATTCTTATAGAGGAACGTATCTGTCACGATGAATGCTCTCTTTTTCTTCATAATCCTTCCAAGTTCATCAAGGGCTACCGGCATACAGCCTTTCTTAAAGTATACTTTCTCAGGTGTCCGAAACCACAGCATGTTCTCTCTCCTCTCCGCAACGGTCTTTATATTGATCAGATGTCTTACTCCAACGTTCTCGGATACAGAGTTTCCACCCCAGGAGCCGCAGCCAAGGGTCAATGATGGTGCAAGTTTAAAGTTATACAGATCGCCAATTCCTCCATGAGAAGAAGGTGTATTGATCAAAATACGACAAGTTTTCATGGCTGCTGCGTGTTTCGCGATCTTTTCTGACTCTGCCGGATGTACATACAGAGAAGCCGTGTGCCCGTAGCCTCCGTCTGCAACTAACTGCTCTGCCTTCGCAAGCGCCTCGTCAAATGTTTTTGCCCGATACATCGCAAGCACCGGAGATAATTTCTCATGTGCAAATTCTTCAGAAACATCCACGGATTCTACTTCACCGATAAGAATCTTTGTATCTTCAGGAACTTTGACACCTGCAAGACATGCAATCTCATACGCAGATTTTCCCGGGATCTTGTTATTAAGCGCTCCATTTACAAGAATGGTCTTACGAACCCGGTCAAGTTCCTCCCCTTTCTTCAGGAAATAACATCCACGGTATGCAAACTCTTTCTTCACTTCATCATACACTTTATCAAGTACCGTTACAGATTGTTCAGACGCACAGATCATACCATTGTCAAATGTCTTGGAATGGATAATGGAATTGACTGCCATCTTAACATCTGCGGTATCGTCAATGATAACCGGTGTGTTTCCCGCGCCTACTCCAAGCGCCGGTTTCCCGGAGGAATATGCAGCCTTTACCATTCCCGGACCGCCGGTTGCGAGGATAATGTCTGCTGCCTGCATAACCGCATTGGTAAGTTCCAGTGATGGAACATCGATCCAGCCGATGATTCCCTCTGGTGCGCCTGCTTTTACCGCTGCTTCAAGTATCACTTTTGCCGCCTCAATGGTACATGCCTTTGCTGACGGATGTGGACTGATCATAATCGCATTTCTCGTCTTCAGACAGAGAAGTGCCTTAAAGATTGCTGTCGACGTCGGATTGGTCGTCGGGATAACTGCTGCCACAAGTCCGATCGGTTCTGCGATCTTCTTGATTCCAAATGCTGCATCCTCCTCAATGACTCCACATGTCTTTGTATCTTTATATGCATGATAGATATATTCTGCTGCATAGTGATTTTTAATTACCTTATCTTCTACGATTCCACGTCCGGTCTCTTCCACCGCCTGTTTTGCAAGAGGGATACGCATCTTATTCGCTGCCATTGCTGCCTCGAAAAATATCTTGTCTACCTGCTCCTGCGTATAAGTCGCAAACACCTTCTGTGCCTCGCGCATGGACTGCATCTTTTCTTCTAACGCTTCCAAACTGTCAATGATCTGTACTTTGCTCTCTGACTTCTTAGCCATTATACTGTCCTCCTCATGATTGTCTATTAATTAACAAAGTTCTCTATGTGGATAGTATACTGGCTCGTTAATTATTTGTCAATAGTTATTTGATAATTTTTTAACGATTTTTTTCAATTTTATTATACTGACTGTTCTTCGCTCCTTCCATATATTTCATAACAAAAACAACCCTCAGCCATACACGGCTGAGGGTCTCATCACATTTTCATATAATGGATCACTGCTCTTTATATGCAATTCCATATCTCTCCATACTATCCAGATGGTCAGTATGTAATAATTGATGTGCCTTATGTGACACTGGTTTTTCAAAGAATTCTTCGTACATCTTCAGAATATCCTTGTTCTCATGTGAGTAACGGATCGGCATATTCTCATCAAGATAATAGAGGTTCTTGCCACGCTCAAAGGCAAGTTCTTCCCCGTCATGGATCGGCTGACCGCCGCCGCCTACGCAGCCGCCCGGACATGCCATTACTTCTACGAAATCATACTGTACTTCTCCTGCCTCTATCTTGTCGATCAATGCTCTCGCATTGCCAAGTCCGCTGACTACCGCAGTTCTCACTTTGATATCATCAATCATAAAGTCTGCTTCCTGTACGCCGTTATTCTCGTTAAATCCGGTGCTTCTTACTGCCTTAAATGCATCAACCGGAGGATTCTCTCCCTTGATGATGAAGTATGCACTACGAAGCGCCGCCTCCATAACACCGCCGGTTGCTCCGAAGATCACACCTGCGCCTGTTCCATCATGCATCGGGCTGTCGCTCTCGATGTCCTTAAGGGTATCAGGACGGATATGTGCAGAACGGATCATCTTCACAAGTTCTCTTGTGGTGATAACGATATCTACATCTTTTCCTGCATATTCCTCATAGAATAAATCCATCTCACATTCTGCTTTTTTCGCTACACAAGGCATTACAGACAAGGTAACGATCTTCTCCGGTGATACGCCCAGTTTCTGTGCAAAATACGTCTTCATCGCTGCACCAAACATCTGCTGTGGTGACTTTGCGGTTGAGAGATATTTTACCAGATGTGGATACTGGCTCTTTATAAAACGAAGCCAGCCCGGACAACAGGAAGTGAACATCGGACGGTCTTTTAACTCGCCGCTTGTAAATCTCTGTACAAATTCATTTCCTTCTTCCATAATCGTAAGATCTGCTGAAAATACAGTATCAAATACATAATCCACACCCATTCTCTTGAGTGCATCCATGATCTTTCCGATCGTTGCTTCTTCAGAAGGCAGACCGATCTGCTCTCCCCACGCTGCACGAACTGCCGGTGCAACCTGCGCAACTACGATCTTGTCCGGATCTTCGATGGCTTTCCATACCTTCGATGTATCACTTCTTGCACTTAATGCTCCTGTCGGGCAATGTGTGATACACTGGCCACACAGTGCACAGTCTGCTTCGCTGATCGTCTTATGACCTCCCACGTTCACTGTTGTACGTGAACCTGTTCCTTCAAGATCCCACACACCAAGGCTCTGTACTTTATCACACACCTGAATACAGCGCATACATTTGATACACTTGCCCGCATCACGGATCAATGGGAAGTTCTTATCCCATGGCTGATACTCCGGTTCTTTCTTAAATGGGATTTCCAGAATATCCAGGTCATTTGCAATTGTCTGAAGACTACAGTTCCCACTTCTCGGGCATGTTACACACATGCAATCATGCTGAGAAAGAATCAATTCTACTGTATTTCTTCTATGCTTTCTTACCTTCGGGCTGTTCGTATAGATGACCATGCCCTCTTCTACTACATTATTACAGGAAGTAAGAAGCTTCTCCTTACCTTCCAGTTCCACTACGCACACACGGCATGCTGCTATCTCGTTGATCCCTTTCAGATAACAGAGTCTCGGAATGGAGATCCCATTCTGTTCGGCAGCTTCCATGATCGTGGTATTTTCTTGTACAGAAATCTGTTTTCCATCAATTGTAAGATTTACCATAATTTCTCTCTGCCTCCTTTAAATATTCCATATCCGAAATGATCACAGCGCAAACATCTGTCTGCTTCCTGCTTTGCCTCCGCTTCTGTCATACAGTTCTCACAGCCATCCCAGTCTTTCACACGCTCACATGCCTCACGCTCTGTCAGATTCACACGTCCGCATGGCGTACGGTCTTCGATCCGCGCATCCGGAATCTCAACATCGCAGGAAATCTGGTGATGGAAGCCTAAATACTCATCA
The DNA here is from genome assembly GCA_964406595.1 of uncultured Dorea sp. Taxonomy (GTDB): domain Bacteria; phylum Bacillota; class Clostridia; order Lachnospirales; family Lachnospiraceae; genus CAPEBR01. The sequence continues at coordinate 4,978 of CAYOSJ010000052.1, read as the reverse complement.
ATATTTGCTGCTGCAACCTTTGCTGCCGCAATCGCTTTGATAACAGAAGCCGGTCCGCTTGCACAGTCTCCACCTGCAAATACACCCGGAAGATTTTCGATGGAACCGTTCTTCCTTGTCACGATCTTCCCTCTGTTTACAGGGATTCCTGCGTCTTCAAAGTGCTTTGTCTCTATGTTCTGTCCAACTGCAACAACGAGAATATCACATGGAATGTACACATCTTCCTCACCTGTTGGCTTGATGCTTGCACGTCCGTCTTTGATCGCACTTACCATCTGCGGGGTTACATAGATACCTTTGATCTTATTATCTTCTACATTCAGAGATGCCGGAGCCTTCAAAGTCTGAATCTCCACACCCTCTGCGATCGCTCCCTCGATCTCTGACGGAAGCGCTGTCATGTCCGCAACTCTTCTACGATATACAACACTTACTTTTTTCGCGCCGAGACGTTTTGCAGTACGGACAACGTCCATCGTTACATTACCGCCTCCGATAACTGCGATCTCTTTGCCTGTAAGATCCATGATGATATTTTTTCCGACATTTCTTAAGAACTGTACTGCGGAGAAGATACCCTCTGCACTCTCTCCTTCCAGTCCTAACTTCTTATCTGTACTTGCTCCGATCGTGATCAGTACAGCATCATATTCTTCCTGTAACTGCTGAAGGGAGATATCCTCACCAATCTTAAGTCCGTGCTTTACCTCAACACCAGTCTTCAGGATCGCATTAATATCATCTTCCAGACGGTCTTTTGGCAGACGATAGTTCGGGATTCCGTAACGAAGCATACCACCAAGTTTCGGAAGCATCTCATAGACCGTCGTCTGATGTCCCATCAACTGCAGATAATATGCTGCACTTAATCCGCCCGGGCCTCCGCCAAGTACCGCAACTCTTTTTCCTGTGCTCGGAGCACATGCCGGCGGATCAACCTCACCTGCGAAATCTGCCGCCACTCTCTTAAGTCCTCTGATGTTAATGGCATCGTCCATCATATTTCTGCGGCACCTCGCCTCACATGGATGCTCACAGATAAATCCGCATGTCGTCGGGAACGGATTATCCTTACGGATCAGACGAATCGCATCTGCATATCTTCCTTCCCCTACAAGCGCAATATATCCCGGGATATCTACATGTGCCGGGCACAAAGCCACACACGGTACAGGCTGGCCGTATGTACATGTACAACGTCCGTGCCTGATATGCTCAATATAATCATCACGGTAACCGATCAGTCCCTTATACACCATATTGGCTGCTTCATAACCAATGGCACAGTCTGCTGATTCCATAATGGAAACCGCTGTCTCCTCCATAATATCTAATGTCTCCATCGTAGCATTACCGTCAAGTACATCCTTAATAAGATGGTTCAACTGTCCAAGTCCGATACGGCATGGGACACATTTTCCGCAGGTCTGTGCATGGCACAACTCCAGAAATGCTCTTGCCATATCTACAGGACAAAGTCCCGGCGGGCTTGATTCAATTCGACGCTCCAGGTCTTTGTAGAGGCCTTCTATCACTATATCCGCTCTGCTTGGAGAATCAATCTCTAACCTACTCATCTCTGTCTTTCCTCCTTATTGTTTACATGCTGTTTACGCACATTTTCTTCATTATATCATTAATTGAATTACTTGTAATCATCTTTACCATAAGTAGTTTATTTAACGATTCAGTCAAATATTTAACAGATTTTCCCCATTTTTTATATCATTTGCACAGAACAAAGGAAACGATATCATAAAAAGGAATCGGGTTACCATTTCAACTACCGCTGATCCGGTAACCCGATTCCTTTTTATGAATTTATTTCACAGCCCCTTTTTCATTTCCCTGCCTATTTTAAAACCTGCTCATATACTCTATAGAAATTTTTATACGCTACCTTTTCTACCTCTTCATCACTATATCCTCTTTTCTTTAATTCCTTTAGGAAATTCTGTGCATCCGACGCACTGCGAAGCCCTTTGATACCTGATGTTTCGCTATTGTCCACCCCGTTTTTAGTAAGAGATTCGGAATGAACATAATCTTCAAAATCAAAGCCGCATCCAACATGATCAATACCCACCAGATTCACGATATGATCCACATGCTCCGCTAAACCTTCAACTGTTTTTTTAGATTTATCAAAACTGGTGAAAGTTTCCTGCCGGTTCATCCCTATAACGCCTCCCGTCGCTGCCAGCGCTTTTATCATATCGTCTGTAAGGTTCCGTCCATGAGGCGAAACAGTCCTTGCATTGCTGTGTGAAGCGATCACCGGATGACCCTGTGACAATGAGATCACGTCCCAGAATCCCTTGTCATTCAAATGCGATACGTCCAGGACGATCCCCAGTTCCTGCATCCGCAAAACGGCTTCCTTCCCTTTATCCGTCAATCCTCTTTCCTGATTTCCCGGCCATCCGGAAGCAAGAGCATTTTCTTCGTTCCAGGTGAGCATTATCGTCCGCACAGAAAACTCTTCATAATAGTAATTGATCCGGTCAATATCTTCTCCAATATATGACAGGCCTTCAAGCCCCATCAGGACATTAATTTTACCTGCTTTTGTCCCCTTTTCAAAGTCTTCAAATTTTCTGACTATATTTAAAATATCCGAAGCATCTTCCAGTTCCCGGCGTACGGAAGTTTCAATTTGTCGGATTCTTTTCCCCGGATCTTCATCATAAGGCGGATCGATCCACATGACAAATGTTCCGCCAAATATTCCGCCCTCCTGAAACTTTGGCAAGTGATATTTCCTGAAAATATCTCTTTCTCCCATCTCACTATGGAATAACACGTCATACCATATATCTCCATGTGCATCATAAAGATTCATAAATATCCCTCCAGGCATACGTTTTATAATCAATTATTTTACTTTTTCCCGCAGTATCTCTGCCACTTTGTCCGCAAACTTTGCATGGCTTTCTATATCCATGTGCATATAATCATACTGATTCATCCTGGCAAAAGATGCCGCATCCAAAAAGTCATATCCATCTTCTTCTGCCCACAATTTGAATTCTTCTGCAAGCATCGCAGACTTTTCACTGCATGGTCCCATATCCCTTCCTATCGGATAAATATCGCTTCCTTTTTCAATTGGCGGAGGTGCAATAATGAGCATCGCCGGTTTTTTCCTCCAGACATCTGCCTGCGCTGCAGTTACGATAAGACGCTGTAAACCATCCGCGATATTTTTAGGCAATGCCGCGAACCTCGCTTTGCAGTCGTTGCTTCCCAACATGATCACCATATAGTCAAGAGGTTTATGAGTCGCCAGACAAGGGGTCAGATATGTCAGCCCATTCAGCCCGTCGCGCAGCGGATCATCAAATACCGTTGTCCTGCCGCATAAACCTTCCTCGATGATCTGCCACTCATCACCGAGAATCGTCTGGAGCCGCCCCGTCCATCTTACATCTTCCGGAAAGCGCTGCCCATAAACATTCTCATTCATGGCATTAAATCCCCATGTGTTGGAATCGCCATAGCACAAAATCCGTTTCTTCATATTCATTTTCTCCTTTTTAACAGGCTATGCAAAAAACTGCATAGCCTTCAGATTACAATCCCAGTATGCTGCCCACAAGAAGACCCAGATACGTACCCAGGACATATCCTAAAGTTCCCACAAGTATGCTCGGGCCTACCAGTGACGTCCATCCTTTGGAGATTGCCATAGCCGCCGCTCCTGTAGGACCACCAATATTCGCAATTGACGCCACGATCGTATCCTCCAGGGTAAACTTAAATATCTTTGCCGCCGCAAAACAGATGGCCATGTGAACTGCCACAATAATAAGAGCAAAAATAAGAAGCAGCGGAGAATTTTTAAGAACCATTGGAATGGATGCCGGAATACCAATTGCAAAGAAAAACAGGTAGATCATATAAGTGCCTATTTCCTGAGTTCCGTTGATCTCGCCAAAAAATCCATGGCCAAATGTAGCACAGCACATAGAAATAGTAGTAATCCATAAATACAAATTGCCAAGCAGCATATTAAGGATCGACAGAACCACATTATCTGTCGGTATAATCGTTGAGAACAGACCACTTATAATATTGGCTGCCGCAACAATAATAAATGATGCCGCAACAGAAAACGCAATATCTTTAAGCGAAATCTCTTTTCTGGACCAATATGCCGCAACATCTGTTTCCTTTTCTGATTTTTTTGTCTCATTAGCGTTTGCTTCTATCTCATCCAGATATGGATGGATAAAATTTCTGCGGAAAAAGCCGATTGACGGAACCATGATCAGCACAAAAATGTAAATCGCCATTAACAGATTGTCCGCAACAGTTGCTGAGGAGATCATCGTACCAGACACCTCAAAAGAATTGCTGAGCGCCACAAAATTCACTCCGCCTCCTACATAGGTTCCTGTAAATACTCCCGCAAGAGCATCCAGTTCCGGAATAAAATTGCGAAGAGCAAAATAAGCCACCAGTGCACCTACACAAGTTCCCACTGCCCCTATAAGAAATATAGACAACATGCGGCCCGCCTCTTTTCCAATCTTTCTCATATCACATTGCAAAAGCAAAAGCGGAATTGCAAACGGAACAATATAGCCATTAATAACATCCCAAACTGATGCTTCCATCGGAATGATCCCAAGATTCGATAAAACAATCGCAAAAATCAGCGCCAGAACCGCTCCTGTCATTTTTGCCGCCCATGTGTAACGTTGTTCCAGATAGATTGCAAGACCAGCGCCCAACACGACCACTGCCCACAATACCCATGTATTTTCTGCTCCGATCAGCGGATTTTCAAGATTAAAAATCTGTCCCCACATACTTCTTTCTCCTTTCAATACCTTTCATCTTCCAATAAATTATAAATACGTATTTTTGTACTCCTCACGAATATTCACTGGTACCAGACTTCCCCCTGTCGCCCACGCGATGTAGGACGGATTTTGCGGACATTCAAAATAAAAAAGAATGTGGAGGTAAC
>CAYOSJ010000051.1:2082-16421 GCA_964406595.1 uncultured Dorea sp. | reverse complement strand
CTTCCACCCGGTCCTGCTTATTGAATACGGTGATGACCGGCTGGTTGGTAACTCCAAGGTTCCCCAGCGTCTCATAAACGGTATACATCTGTTCGTCCATGCCCGGATTCGACGCATCTACTACGTGAAGGATCAGGTCTGCATATTTTGCTTCTTCCAGTGTGCTTCTGAATGCATCGATCAGATGATGGGGCAGCTTCCGTATGAATCCTACTGTGTCGGTAAGGAGAATCTCCTGTCCACCCGGAAGTTTCAGATTTCGTGTGGTCGGATCCAGCGTAGCAAATAATTTATCCTCCGCCAAGATCCCTGCTCCTGTCAGCGTATTAAGAAGTGTCGACTTCCCCGCATTGGTGTAGCCTACAATGGCTGCCACCGGGATCGGGCTTCTGCTTCTCTGTTCCCTTGTTACTTCACGGTGACGCTTTACATCTTTTAATTCCCTGTTAAGAACCGCGATCCTGCTCTTGATCAGACGACGGTCCATCTCCAGTTTCTTCTCTCCCGGACCTCTTGTACCGATCCCGCCGCCAAGTCTTGACATAGCAGTACCAAATCCCGTCAGCCTCGTCTGACGGTACTTCAACTGCGCCAGTTCTACCTGTATCTTTCCTTCGCTTGTAGAAGCACGCGCCGCAAAAATATCCAGGATAACCAGCGTCCTGTCCATAACTTTTACGTCCAGTTCATCCTGCAGGTTCTTCATCTGCACCGGGGAAAGTTCATCATCACAAATAATACCTGTTGCGTCCGATTCCCACAACAGGTCTTTGATCTCTTCTATCTTTCCTTTGCCGACATAAGTTCCCGGGTGGATCTGCTCTCTGGACTGTATGACCATACCCACAGACTCGGCTCCCGCTGTTGCCGCAAGTTCAGAAAGTTCTCTAAGGGAACTTTCTGTATCTTCTGTCCCGGAGGTGCTGACACCAACTAACAGGACTTTCTCTTTTTCTTTCTTTAACTCTATCATAATCCTCCTGATTATCTTGTCTCTAAAAACTCTGCCTCTTTTACTGCCTGAGCGTCCTCCGGATACTGCGCCACATATTCTGCCAGACGGGCCTTTGCACTCTCGTAATCACCGGTATCCTCACACGCCGCAATGATATTAAAGCGGATCTCTTTTTGCATCTCATCTGTGCAGTCTTTGAATGTAAGCGCCTTCTCATAGTACCCGACCGCTCCTGCCGGATCAGAAAGTTTCATCTTGCATGCGCCAAGCATATCATAGATGACCGCGTTTTCCTCTGCACCTTCTTCCAATGCTTTCTCTAAAGCCTCTAACGTCCCCTCATAATCTTCCTGCTCCCATTTCACAAGTCCGATCCCAAAATATGAGTCTCCGACAGCCACCTCTTTCTCGATCGCTTTCTCAAATCGTGACACTGCGTCCTCATACTTTTCATCTTTCAACGCCGAAACACCTTTTTTATATTCATACCGTCCGCATCCGGTCAACATGACACAGAGAAGCAGACAAGTCATCACTGTCACAATCTGTTTCATAAGTTCCTCCTAATCCGCATATTTTACAACCCATGTGGCATTCAGGATCGCCACAAACATCACGCCTACTTCCACAAGGATCGCCTCCCACATGCCAAGAAGTCCAAATACCGCAAGGATCAGCACAAGAAATTTCACAAATAACGCAAAGGTAATATTCTGGCTGACTACGTGAAGTGTTTCTTTTGCAATGTGGATCGCATCAATGATCTTCGAGAGTTCATCTTCCATAAGAATCACATCTGCCGCTTCAATGGCTGCTGCAGAGCCCAGGCCACCCATCGCGATTCCTACATCTGCACGGGCAAGCACAGGCGCATCGTTAATACCGTCACCTACACATACTAATTTCTCCGTATCATCCTGGATAAAGAGAAAATCCTCCAACTGTTCCAGTTTTTCTTCCGGCATCAGATTCGTATAGGCATAGTCCATATCCAACTCCTCCGCCACTTCCATCGCAGAATCCCTTGCATCTCCCGTAAGCATGACAAGCGCCGCATGCCACTTATTCTTCAGATATGCCAGCGTCTCTCTTGCATCTTCCCGGATCGAATCCCTGATCACGATATAGCCGGCATACTTCTCAGCCACACAGACATAGACGACCGTTCCCACCACATCTGCCGGCTCCACATATACCTTTTGAGCCTCCATCATCTTCAGGTTTCCGATATGTACTCTCTGTCCGTCATACATCGCACTGACGCCAAATCCCGGATTCTCCTGAATCCCATATACTTTCTTCTGATCCACTTCCTCTTTATACGCTGCCACCAGAGACTGCGCGATCGGGTGATTCGAAAAACTTTCCACATGGGCTGCGATCTTCAGAAGTTCCTTTTCTTCCATGCCTTCTGCATGTATCTCCACTACCTTAAATCCGCCTTCTGTCAGCGTACCTGTCTTGTCAAATACAAACGTATCCGCCTTTGCAAGGTTCTCCAGATAATTTCCTCCCTTGATGATCACGCCACGCCTTGCTGCAGCTGCGATACCTCCAAGAAATGCTACCGGAACAGACATGATCAGGCCACACGGACATGCCACTACCAGGAAGATCAGGCCACGATAGATCCATGTATCCCAGTTTCCGTAAGAAAATGTCATCGGCGGCGCCAGCATGAGCACAATGGCACATACAAACATGATCGGCGTATAGATCTTAGAAAACCTTGTAACAAATGTTTCACTCTCCCCTTTATTGTTCTGGGCATCTTCTACCATTTCCATAATACGTGCTACTGTAGAATCCTCATATACTTTTGTCACACGGGCTTCGATCGCTCCGCTCAGGTTGATGCAGCCACTGTAGATCGCTTCGCCCCAGCCTGCTTCCTCCGGTATCGCCTCTCCTGTAAGCGCTTTGGTATCAATGGTCGTTGTCCCAAGTGTGATCACCGCATCTACCGGAATCCTCTCGCCCGGCCTGATCACGATCGTGTCACCGAGTTCCAGTTCTGCCGGCTCCACCAATATCTCTTCGTCTTTTATCTTACGAATGGCAAATGTCGGACGAATGTCCAGCATCGCCTCAATCGAACGCTTCGCTCTGACCGTAGATGCGGCTTCCGCTATCATGCCTAATTCAAAGAACAGCATAACAGCAACACCCTCGATGTATCTTCCAACACCAAAAGCGCCTACCGTTGCCAAAATGATCATCAGATAATCCGTCGGTATCTTTTTCTGAAGCAGTCCCTCACTCAACGTACGGAATGCTTCAAAGCCAATGATCAGATAAACAATCAGAAACATTATGAATTTATAACGGTCTGGAATTGTCAACTGCATGGTTGCCACGATCATACAGATATAAAGAAACACTCCCACCCCATAAATGATACACCGTTGTTTTAATTCCTTGCCCATAACTCTTTCCTTCAATATAGTTATTATATGTACTTATGCATAATAATTATGCCAAATGGAGAAAACATTTTCAACCATTTGGCATAAATCACGACAGATTTAATATTTTTGTAACTTTTTTCGACATTCTTTAATGAATCTGCCAATCTACAGGCTCTTCCCCATGGGATTCCAGGAACGCATTCGTCTGACTGAATGGCCTGCTTCCGAAAAATCCCCGGTACGCAGATAAAGGACTTGGATGGGGAGCCTTCAGTATAAGATGCTTCGGATTATCAAGCATCTGTGCTTTCTTTTGCGCCGGGCTTCCCCATAGGATAAACACGATCGGCCTGTCCTCCTCATTAAGCGCACGGATCGCCGCATCCGTAAATTCTTCCCAGCCGATCCCTCTATGGGAATTTGCCTGATGCGCCCGCACAGTCAGCACCGTATTGAGCATCAGGACGCCCTGCTTTGCCCACTCAGTCAGGCAGCCGTGATCTGGTATCGTACAGCCCAGATCATCCTGAAGTTCCTTATAGATATTTACAAGGGACGGTGGGATATCTACTCCCTTTTTCACTGAAAAACACAGTCCATGCGCCTGCCCATGATTGTGATAAGGGTCTTGTCCCAGAATCACTACTTTTACTTTATGTAAAGGCGTCAGATGAAATGCATTAAATATATCATCTGCCGGTGGAAAGATCAGTTTCGTCTTATACTCCTCGTTTACCTTCTCAAACAATGCTCTGTAATATGGTTTCCGAAATTCCCCCTGCAATGCCTCCAGCCAGTCATTACTAATTGCCGCCATAATATCCTTCCCTTTCCTGTTCTTTTTTTCTTTATCTATACATTCTTCTTACAGTCTTACCGGCACACCTTTCTCATGCAGGTATTCCTTCACCTCACGGATCTTCAGTTCTTTGTAATGGAACAGGGAAGCCGCCAGCGCTGCGTCAGCCTTTCCTTCTGTAAGGGCTTCGTAAAAATGTTCTTTTGTTCCCGCGCCCCCTGATGCGATCACCGGGATCGAAACTGCCTCTGCGATCTGTCTCGTCAGTTCCAGATCATATCCTGCTTTCGTACCGTCACCGTCCATACTGGTAAGAAGGATCTCTCCGGCGCCGAGACGCTCTACGTTCATTGCCCATTCAACTGCATCTATTCCCACGTCGATACGTCCGCCATTTTTATAAATATTCCATCCACTTTTATCTGCCCGTAGTCTTGCATCAATGGCCACTACAACACACTGGCTCCCGAACTTCTCCGCTGCTGCCGAGATAAGTTCCGGCGTATTAATGGCAGAAGAGTTGATGGATATCTTATCCGCCCCTTCCCGAAGAAGCGCTTTAAAATCATCTACCGTGCGGATTCCTCCACCCACAGTAAATGGGATAAACACTTGCTCCGCCACTTTGCGGACCATATCCACAACAGTCTCTCTCGCATCAGAAGTAGCGGTGATATCAAGAAATACCAATTCGTCCGCTCCTGCTTTATCGTAAGCCCTCCCGATCTCCACCGGGTCTCCTGCATCCTTGAGAGCCACAAAATTCACGCCTTTTACGACTCTGCCATTTTTTACATCAAGGCAGGGAATAATTCTCTTCGTATGCATACACGCTTCCTCCATCTATATTTCCACAAAATTCTGAAGTATCTGAAGCCCTGCGTCTCCACTTTTTTCCGGGTGGAACTGACAGGCAAATACATTGCCCTTCTCCACCGAAGCGTGAATGCAGGTACCGTAATCTGTTGTCGCCGTTACGATGCGCTCATCTTCTGCCTGAAGATAATACGAATGAACAAAATATACGTAGGATCCTTCTGAAAGATTCACAAACAACCGTCCTTTATGAGGAAATTCCAGAGAATTCCAGCCCACATGAGGGATCTTAAGCCCCGAAGTCTCGGGAAGCCTTGCAATCTTTCCTTTTAAGATACCAAGTCCCTTCACACCCGGCGTCTCATCACTTCCCTCAAAAAGAAGCTGCAGTCCCAGACAGATGCCAAGAAATGGGGTTCCCTTTTCTACCACTTCATGGATCACCTGCTCTAATCTATACCGGCGAAGTTTCTCCATCGCATCTCCAAATGCGCCTACCCCCGGAAGAATCACCTTATCTGCCTTAAGAATCGTTTCCGCATCTCTCGTGACCACAACTTCCTGCCCGAGAAATTTTATAGCTTTCTCTACACTTTTTATATTTCCCGCATCATAGTCGATAATTGCTATCATAATTTTTGTCCCTTCTCATTCCATCACTATTCTGTATCCATTTCAAACCAGAACTCCACGCCGTTATCGTAATTATTTACCCCATATTTCTGATGAAAAGATTCCATAATTGCCTTTACGATTGAAAGTCCGATTCCATTTCCACCATACTCTCTCGTGTGCGCCTTGTCTACCTTGTAGAATTTATCCCAGATATGAGGAACTTCTTCTTCCGGTATGGGAACACCTGTATTAAATACGACCACTTTCGCCTTGCCGTCATGTAACAGCACTTTCACTTCCACCACACATTCGCCGTCCAGATGATTGTATGCATTGCTCATATAGTTACGCACTACCTGCTCCACCTTGAACTCATCGCCCCACACATAGACAGGCTCCTCCTGACGGAAGATCACCTTCGCTTCCTTTTGCTGCGCCAGGATCTCCATGCTTTTTAACACTTCCCGGATCAGTTCTGTCAGGTCAAATCTCTCATAACTTAGTTCTTCATCGCCAAATTCCAGTTGATTTAACGCCATCAGATTCTTCACCATCTGATTCATCTTGGCAGCCTCGTCAATGATCACATCGCAGTAGAACTCCCGACTTTCTTCACTTTCATTTACCCCTTCTTTCAGCCCTTCTGCATATCCCTGTATCAGGGCGATCGGAGTCTTAAGTTCATGGGACACATTTCCCATAAATTCACTTCGCATCTGCTCCAGTTTTTCTTTTCGCTCAATATCTTTTTGCAGGCTGTTATTAGCGCTTTTCAGTTCCGAGATCACACTTTCCAGTTTCTCTGACATCCGATTAAAATTAGCGCCCAATTCCCCGATCTCATTCGAACCGCCACTGGTATACTTGGCATTGAAATCCAGATTCACCATACGCTCAGACAATGCTGCCAGTTCCAGGATCGGGTCTGTCATCCGCCTGGAAAAATACCAGATAAATGCAATGCATATCACCATGATCACACTTCCGATCGAAAAGAGGAATCGATTGAAGATCGCTACACTCTCTTTGATACTCTCAAGCGGACTCCGAAGAAGAAAGAGGCTTCCGTCCTCAAATTTTCCCCACATTTCGATATACTCAATCTTATTCCACGGATCTTTCGACTGGGTAAGCTGATAATTCTCCGTCCGCTGGAGCGCCTTCGTCTCCTCCTGCGTTTGATTTACGATATAACCTGTAAGCTGGTTCCGAAGCATCGCCATATCCTTCACATTGCTGATAAGCATACCGCTATTATCATTGATGACCAGGAAAGACACATTATTCTTCTCCGCTATATGATAAATACGATCTGATACCTCATCGTCTGAGAATTCCCGCTCCTCGACCGCACCCTTTAACTGCTCGTAGAGATATATGAACTGCGTTTCCTTATTGCTGATATAATAAGGTTCCAGAAACTTTAAGTTAATGATAAGGAACGCCAGGATCAGGCAACATACTAATCCGATAAATACCGCCGTCATCTGCCGCTTGATTGAATGCTTCATATTATTCTACCTCAAATTTGTATCCCATTCCCCATATCGTTTTAATATAATTTCCCCTGTCTCCAAGTTTATTTCTTAACTTCTTCACATGCGTGTCAATCGTTCTGGCATCTCCAAAATAATCATAATTCCACACATTATTCAAAATCTTCTCTCTGGACAGCGCAATTCCCTGATTTTCCGCAAAATACATCAACAGTTCAAACTCCTTATAACTAAGTTCCACTTCCTTGCCGTCCACAGATACCTGATGCGCTGCCTTATTGATAGAGATTCCACCTGCCACGACCGTATCTTCCGAGTCAATCGCATGCGCACGGCGAAGCACCGCCTCTACCCGCGCCATAAGGATCTTGGGGCTGAACGGCTTAGAGATGTACTCATCCACGCCCAGTTCAAATCCCTGCAGTTCGTCCTGTTCCTCACCACGCGCCGTCAGCATAATGATCGGTACTTTTGAATTCTGCCGTACCTCACGGCATACCTGCCAGCCGTCCATCTTCGGCATCATCACATCCAGGATCAGAAGCTGAATGTCCTTATTTTCATAAAAGACGTCCATCGCTTCCTCGCCATCCCCCGCTTCCAGGACCGCATAGCCTTCCCGCTCCAAAAAGTCACGCACCAGTTTCCGCATTCTACTCTCATCATCCACGACAAGTACCTTCACTTTATTCATAAGGCTACCCTCCCTTATCACTCTTTCCCCATATAATAACAGACAAATATGTCTGTTTTGTGAATTTGGGACAGGGTAATTTAAATTTGGGACGGAGTAAAATTAATTTTACTCCGTCCCAAATTTAAATTACCCTGTCCCTGATCAACTTATTTTTACAGGAATATATATTTTAATATAAATAATCCCGCCAGCACATACATAAGTATGCTGATTTTCTTCTCTTTTGCTTTTCCTGTCAGAAGGTTTAATACTACATAGGAGATAACTCCCATGGAGATACCTTCTGAAATGCTATAGAAGAATGGCATTGCTGCGATGCAGATATAGCATGGCAATGCTTCTGAAATATCGCTAAAGTCAATATTCACAACATTTGTCAGCATGTAGAATCCAACTACGATAAGTGCCGGAGCTGTGGCAAATGATGGAATTGCAAGGAAGATCGGTGACAGGAACAATGCCAGTCCAAACAGGATCGCTGTTGTCACTGCTGTAAGACCTGTTCTTCCTCCTTCTGTTACACCAGAAGCGCTCTCTACAAATGTGGTTGTCGTTGTTGTTCCGAGTACTGCACCTGCCGTAGTCGCAAGTGCGTCTGCCATAAGTGCGCCCTTGATGCGTGGCAATTTGCCGTTTTCATCTAACATATCTGCTTTAGACGCAACGCCGATCAATGTTCCGATCGTATCAAACATATCTACAAACAAGAACGCAAAGATCACTACTACAAAATTCAGTGAGAATATTCCATCAAACTGCAATTTACCTAATACTGGAGCAAGGCTCGGCACAGATAGGCCATTGCTGAAATCTGGAAGCAGGTTGTAGAATCCAAGTTCCGGATTCGGAACGTAAATTCCTGCAAACTGGCACACAATACCAAGAATCCATGTGATCAGGATTCCCCAAAGGATATTTCCTTTCACATTCTTAATTACGAGGATACCTGTAATGATAACTCCTACGATCGCAAGGACAACTGTGATTCCTACGTCATTGAAAGTTGCCTCTACGCCATTCGCAAGATTATATCCATCAATAGAAAATAATTCAACCAATGTTGCCCCACCGATCACAATCTTTGCATTCTGCAATCCGATAAATGCAATAAACAGACCGATACCTACGCTTACTGCCGCTTTTAAATTCAGTGGGATCGCATTAAAGATCGCCTCGCGGACATTTGTAAGGGAAAGAACAATAAAGATGATACCTTCCACAAATACTGCAGTAAGAGCAACCTCCCACTTATAACCCATTCCCAAAACTACGGTATATGCAAAGTATGCATTTAGTCCCATACCCGGTGCAAGTGCAAACGGATAATTTGCCAAAAACGCCATCAACAGTGTACCGATAAGTGACGCAAGCGCTGTCGCCGTGAAGACTGCTCCCTGATCCATTCCTGCTGCCGCAAGAATACTTGGATTGACAGCAAGAATATACGCCATCGTCATAAATGTTGTGATACCGGCGAGGACTTCTGTCTTAACGTCTGTACCATTTTCTTTCAGTTTGAAGAATTTCTCCATTTGTTTTCCTCCTTCTTATGCTCATTCGTTTAGATTCAATAACAAAGTTTATTGTAGCAAAACAAAACGTAAAAGTAAATAAATTTTACGCTTCACACCAAAATCGCCAAAATTCATCGACTTTTACGCCTGTTTCCCTCTCCCATATAATACTGTTTTTTATCCTCATACATCCTTAATTCTGCCGCCTTTACAACAGCAGTCACATTTTCCCCTGATGCGGTTCCGACCGAAACATGATATCCCGCCTCTTTGACTTTCTCCTTAACCGCCAGTGCCTTCTCAGGCACTTTATCTGGATCCGTCTCCGCAAATACCAGAAATTCATCGCCTCCGATACGGTACACGTTCTCCTGTCCAAAATATTCGACAAGTGCTTTTGCCACGGTCTTCAACATTTCATCTCCGGCCGCATGTCCCTGGCTATTGTTCAGCTCATGAAGCCCATTCGCATCTGCGTAAACACAGGATAAACTCCCCGGGATATCCTCTTCATATTGTGCAAGCACCTGCTCGTATGCATTTCGATTCTTAAGATTCGTAAGAAGATCTGTTATTGCCAGCTTCTCCTTCGCACGGATCTCTTTTCGTGTACGCGCGATATCCCATAAGAAATAAACAGCCAGGATGGCCACCTCATAAAGCCCAAGCCAGAACAAGACCTTCTCGATATATCCTGCTTCCTCAAAAACCATACTCTCCGGGACTGTCAACAACACAAACCAGTCATTGACCTGAACCGGCTCATACGCTGTGTACAGATATTCTTTACGGCTTTCGGAAAAATAAGCAGTTATTCCACCCTTACCGTCTTCAAAATCCTGAGCGATCTGCCCTTCACGATATCCTCTTTTAATCTTACGGTTTTCTGATACACCGGATCTTTCCTGACGATGCAGTGTATCCATGATAAATTCCATATTCTCTGTATCGACGATAAAGATATCGGCATTTCCATCAAAAATATCTACTTTAAAATAGTCAGATAATGTCTGTGGCTCTATCACACCAAATAAGATTCCTTCTGTCTTCCCCTCTTTCCTGATGGGAATATTAAAAAACAAGACAAATTGATCCGGTTCCATATTATCCGGTTCTATATTTGTAATAAAAGAACCTTTCCCATCCAATGCTTCAAATGTAATGCCATTGATCGGTTCCGACAGAGTTCCGTCCTGCTGCAGAACTCTGTCATCCGGAAGAATAATGCCCAGTCGGGATACCATATCCATCCCCTTGTCAGACCTAAGAATCTGAAGTACCCGTTCAGAAGTGATATCCTCTTCCTTCTCTATGATATCTCCGAGCATTTCCAAACGGCTCTGTGCAAATGAAACCTGCAGGCAGATATTTTCCTGTACCTCTTTCGTTTCCTGTTCTAATGTACGAAGACAGAAATCAACCGTGTAAGACCTCAATAACCAAAGTACAGCAAAAAAACCAATGCCCAGAAGCACCTTCAGGCTTGCCGTTGCTATCATATTTTCTTTTCCTTGTTTATTTATCTTTTTTGACAGATTTTTCAACTCACCCTCAAGTCTCATTCCTTGCTTCTCCCGAATCTTCCGGTCTGTAACAGATTATTCCGCTTTCTCTACAGGGTCAATCTGTTTTGCCTGAAAAATATTCTCCTCTACTTCTGAAATTGTCATATCCGCTATGATTTTTACTTCCTGCCCTGCTACTATATCCTCTAAATGATTCTCTGCACCTTCTTTTATAAATGTCATCACTGCTCCGTCTTCCGTCTGAATCGTAAGCGTATTCATGGTAGCATCAACAATCGTGCCTACATATACGGCATTTTGAGCCGCTTCATTCGGGTCTGAATCCTCCACCTTGATAACGATAAGATTCTCCAGGTCTTCCAGACTTCCCATATATGTAACCGTAACCGTATTTCCTGTCTGGATTCCATTCGCATACTCGTGCTCTGCATCTGCAACATAGATCGTATACTCCTGTTCTTCCACTGCAACCGTCAATGTATTCATACTTACATCCAGTACCGTTCCTGTAAATGTCTCTTCCTGCTGTACTGGTTCTTCCGGCTCCGGCTGCTCTGCCGGTTCCTGCTGTACTGGTTCTTCCGGCTCCGGCTGTTCTGTTGGCTCCGGTTGTTCTTCCGGTTCCTTCTGTTCCACTGGTTCCTTCTGTTCTTCCGGTTCCGGCTGTTGAACAGGCTTTGGCTCATTTCCCACCTGCGCGGTTACCGGTGGTTTTCCATTTGTCTTTGCCGCCGGCGCATCTTCTTTTGGTTTTTGTGTCGTCAGATATTCTCCATAAATATATGCGTCCCTGGATGCATACTGGACACGTGACCACCCATTTTCACAGACACCTGTTCGCAATATGGAACCGCCTTTTGCAAGGGATCCCAGGACCTTAGAGTCTGTTGTATAAGATTCTCTGATATGTACGCCTGCCGTCGCATATACAGTCTCATTCACAGCAGTGATCTTCATCTCTTTTTGTTCTTTCTCGACAACATTCGCATCATGATCTGTAATTTTAATAACCGTTACATTTTTGGTATCCGTTCCCTGGATTTCCCCTTTATAGGTCACAACGATCCAGTTGCCTTCACGGATCCCATTCTTAAATTCATGCTGGCAGTTATTGGAACTGAACAACAACTCGGTCCCATCATTTTGCCGGATCGTGATCGTATTTTCTGTCAGTTCTACAAGTGTACCTACTGCCTGCTTTTCCGTCTGATCATCATTATTTCCAAGATCCTCTACACTTATCACCCTGATCTTTGACGTATCTGTACCTTCCAGTTTTCCTTCAAAATGAACGAGAAGTTCATCCCCTGCCCGCATATTTTTCGTCTGAATCCTGGCATCTGAAACGTCAAACGTATACTTGTCTTCACCTTCTTCAACCACCAGAGTTTTACCTGCAAAACTTACAAGGACTCCATCCATCTGCTCTTCTCTTTCCGCTGTAGCTTCTGTCTTTGGTTCTTCCTTTTTGCACCCTGTCAGTGAAAGGGAACATGCCAAAACAACTCCGCCCACAATTACAACCAGATTTCTGACAAATTTTTTCACACTTTTTCCTCCTTATCCATCGTTACCAGGACATTAAAAAATTTAAGAATCTTTTCTCACACTTTTGGCTGAAACGAGAAATAGAACCGGCACAACACTGCTGGCAATGACTGTACTTACACGCTCCGCAGTCACATCTCCGAACAATGTCAATACTCCCGACACTACTGCCATGATCAATCCAAGCCACCCAAGTTTCACTGCCATAGACAAACTCTTTTTATTTCCTTTTGCCCCTTTTAGTCCACACCATCCACAGCCGAAATTAAACACGGCAGAGATTAGTCCCAAGACAGCAGGGACTTTCATTGCAATAAGCGCCTGCTGTTCCGCCGGAAGCGACACATAATCGTTCATAAGATTTCCCAACAGCAAAGTGGCAACCCCTGTCACGGCACATAAAATACCAATAATAATCTGCAATACTGATAATACTTTCAACAATTTTTTCATCGTATAGTCCTCCTTCTCTCTACTATACAATTTTATACACTTTCATGGGTCATAAAGCAAATTTTTTACCATACTAAATAAAGCGTTACCATTTTTATTGTATTAAATCTTTTAAATCCGGTCAACACATTGTTATTATTATTTATTTCCGATATAATTATCTTCAATAATAATGATTGGAGGATATTTTTTATGTATCATGAAGGGAAAATCTGGATCGGCGATGCCGAAGGTAAAAAAATATGTATTCTTCCAAAAATGGCAAACCGCCACGGATTAATTGCCGGCGCGACCGGAACCGGCAAGACAATCACATTAAAGGTCCTGGCTGAATCTTTTAGTGATGCCGGCGTGCCTGTATTTCTTGCAGATGTAAAAGGCGATCTGTCCGGTATGTGCCGTCCGGGAACAGATAGCGAAGATATGCAGAAAAGGATTCAGACATTCGGACTGGATTCCTGCGGATTTGAGTATCATTCCTATCCTACGAACTTTTGGGATATTTATGCCAGATCAGGCATCCCGCTTCGGACAACTATCTCTGAAATGGGGCCTTTGCTTTTAGCAAAACTCATGGATCTAAATCCAACTCAGACGGACATTCTTACAATCGTATTCAAGATAGCCGATGACCAGAACCTGCTTCTGATCGACACAAAAGACTTAAAATCCATGCTTCAATACGTATGTGATCATCACAAAGAATTTACTTCTGAATATGGAAATATCGCCCCGCAGAGTATAGGCGCCATTCTCAGAAGCCTTGTAGCGCTGGAGGCTCAGGGTGCAGAACAGTTCTTCGGAGAGCCTGCTCTTAACATCGGCGACTGGTTTACAAACGGCGAAGGCGGCAAAGGCACGATCAACATTCTCGACTGCCAGTCATTGATCCAGGATACCACAATGTACTCCACGTTCCTTCTCTGGATGATGTCCGAACTTTTTGAAACATTACCGGAAGTCGGTGACTGCGAGAAACCGAGAATGATCTTCTTCTTTGATGAGGCACATCTTCTCTTTAAAAATGTCTCCAGAGCATTGGAAGAAAAGATTGAACAGGTTGTAAAATTGATCCGTTCGAAAGGTGTGGGTATTTACTTTATTACACAAAGCCCAAAGGATATTCCAGACAGTATTTTAAGTCAGCTTGGCAATAAGATTCAACACGCGCTTCGTGCTTATACACCTGCAGATGAAAAAGCCGTAAAAGCAGCTGCCGATGCTTTCCGTACAAATCCTGCTTTCCATACAAAAGAAGTTCTCACAAGTCTGGGAACCGGAGAAGCATTGATCTCCGTTCTTGATGAAGACGGTGTTCCTACTGTTGTGGAAAACTGCAAAGTACTTCCGCCGCAGAGCCTTATGGGTCCAATCTCTGACGAAGAAAAACAGACGGAAATTCAAAAAAAACAATCTGCTTCTGCGTTATCAGAATATGGAAGACAGGGATTCCGCGTATGAATTTTTACTTCGGAAGGGCGAGCAGGATCTGAAAGAAAAAGAGGCGGCTAA
>CAYOSJ010000051.1:0-1982 GCA_964406595.1 uncultured Dorea sp. | reverse complement strand
AAAGAAAAAGAGGCGGCTAAGCAGCAGCGTGCCGTAAAATCCGAAGTCAGTAAAGTTGCAAAATCAGCCGCAGGTACAATCGGACGGGAACTGGGCAATGATATCGGGAAACAGTTCGGAGGTTCTTTTGGAAAGCGGTTAGGCGGAAACGTGGGCGCTTCTTTGGGAAGAAGCATTCTTGGAACTCTTTTCAAATTGAAATGATTTCTGGAATTGGAGGGCTTGAGAAATCAAGTCCTTCTTTAATAAGACCAGGACTGCACTTTCGACCTGGTCAAATATCTATCAGTTTTCTTTGTATTATAACTGATTAACGTATATAAGAAATCATCAAACACCGGCACCGCCTGTTCATTTATCACACACATTGCAACGATCTCTGATAATTTAATAGACTTTATATCTCGAGCGTGATATAATATACAAACTACAAAGATAGCGAAATCACGAAAACAGGGAGTGATAGAATGACAGATAATGAGTTATTGTTAGCAATGTCTGATATACTCGACAAAAAGTTAAAACCGATAAAAGATGATATAAGAGACATAAATATAACACTTGAAAATGATATTTTACCAAGACTGCAAAATATCGAATCTTGTTATACAACCACTTATAAGTGTTATCAATCGGGCATAAATCAGATTGAAGCAATGCAGGCAGATATAGAAATTCTTAAAAAGGTTGTAACAAGCCACAGCGAAAAGTTACAAAAGATTTCATAACAACTACATATTCATAGTGTGGCATTTGTAACATCTCCTTATTCCCCCTAAGATTATATCTTATTAGGTCAGGGTGTTACAACTTATGGATAGGCTAGGCTTCCTCGCAAATTATAGCCCTAACGGATATGCGCCATATAACTATATTACAGAAAATGAAGAACAAAAAATAAGCGTCTGCAATAGTTCGCATTAGTTTAGATATACTAATTAAAAAAGACGCGGAAACAGACAAAAAAACTATTCGCAATTTCGCCTGTTAATGAAAAACCTCCGACATGAACCGGAGGTGATTCATTTTTAGGGAAGCTCATAAGTCATTGTCTGCGGGTTGTAATATTCGACCAAATGTCCATTTAACGGCAATACGGATAAATCATCCTTTAGTTGTTCGCATCCATAAGTTATTAGAATAATTAAATCAAACGTAAATCCGTAGTTCGAATCGTTTTTAGAAACATATTCACGGCTTGCTGCTGTTGAAGTAGAGTATTTTATTCTATATAACACTTCTTGACTTTGGTCAACCTTAGTATGCGAACCATCCGTAAAGGTAAGAATATCATAATTCACCTCAGAGATATCTCCGGCAATAAGAGAAGGCGTCCTAAGTGCGCGATCTCCAATAAAATAATTACCATCACGCACTCCGAGGCACAAATCGTCTTTCATTCCACCGAAGTCAAACGTTCCTGCATCTTCATCGATATAGTCCCAGACATTCGTCTTGCAGAGAAACTCTTCGCCAAGAACATTGTAGACATAATATCCATCCTTCATCTCAGGATGACGATTATCTACCTCGTCCGCAGGCTCATTAGTTTCGCCTCCTCTTTCTGGCTCCTTTGCAGGCTCGCTCACGGTGCTTCCATTTCCGTCTCCGGATCCGGTCGCTCCCGCGTTCTGCTCATCTTTCTGCCCGCAGCCCGTAAGAGCCAGGGCGATGACCATGAACAGTGCTGTCAATGTTATCCCTAAATTTCTTTTCTTCTTCATGTTTATATCCATTCCTTTCGCTTCGCTCAAGGCACAAAACGTAATGAAAATGGTTTGCCTGAGCGTATTTTTTCTTTATAATTCTTGTAGGGAACTCGGTATACTACAAATCACGGGGAGGTGAGTGGGCTGTCCGGCTTGCCGGATAACCGTATGTTTATATGTGTAGTCCGCCTTTTCAAGCACAAATAAGTGTGACACAAGAGCACGTAATCTTATCTTTGTATAAACAATCTCGTTTATGGCTTAGGCGTTCAG
>CAYOSJ010000050.1:0-16586 GCA_964406595.1 uncultured Dorea sp. | reverse complement strand
ATCTCTCAGATTATATCCTGTATTCTTATCTTTTTTATGTTTCTTTTCTATAAAAATAAACAGGGGATAAAATTTTATGTGAATCAAAACAGTGAGAAAATACTTAAAGAAAAAAGAGTTGATTTGCGAAGGGAGTACAGAAAACAATATTTGAATATTCTGTGTCCGATGTTGATCTGTGAGTTTTTATGGAGTCTGGGTGAAAATGTATATACAGCCATCTATGGAAATATTGGGACAGAGGCATGTGCGGCTATGACAATGACGATACCGGTCCAGACTATTGTAATTGGAGCTTTAAGCGGAGTGGCACAGGCATCTGGCATATTGATCGGAAAATCTCTTGGTGCAGAGAAATATGAACAGGCATATAGTGAATCAAAAAAACTGATGAAATATGGTTTTGTAGTTTCAGTTATTTTATCAATTTTTCTTGCTACTGTCAGTTCGTTTTATGTTAAAATATATAATGTAAATGGGGAAGTGCAGGAGGCAACAAAGAATCTATTGCTGGTACTTGCTGTAATTGCGCCTGTTAAAGTGTTAAATATGATACTTGGAGGGGGAATTATCCGAAGCGGCGGAAAGACAAAATATACGATGTGGATTGATATCATAGGAACAT
This sequence comes from uncultured Dorea sp., assembly GCA_964406595.1. Taxonomy (GTDB): domain Bacteria; phylum Bacillota; class Clostridia; order Lachnospirales; family Lachnospiraceae; genus CAPEBR01. The sequence continues at coordinate 15,961 of CAYOSJ010000050.1, read as the reverse complement.
GGGGATTCGGAGTTCCGCTGGGATTTTTGGCGGCTTTTGTCTGGAGATTTCCGATTACATACGTCTATTTTGTCTTATCTTTGGAAGAATGTGTACGTCTTGGGATATCGTTGATTCTTTTTAAGAAAAAGACATGGATGGAAAGTATACAATAATTTGAGATAACATGTATTCTTTTTATTATAAGAAGTCAGTTTTTTGATAAAGAAATTCTTTCGTAAATTTTATAATGATAATAGGGGGTTCAGACGCAAAATGGATTCGGGAGAATGGTGAGAGATGAGATTATTAAAACTGGTAATTGTAGATGATGAAACAATTTTACTGCAGGGACTATTAAAAACATACGACTGGGAAAAGATGGGATTTGAAGTAGTCGGGACTGCGCAGGACGGACAGCAGGCAATTGACTTGATTCAGGAGGTTCAGCCCCATGTTGTTCTGACAGATATCCGAATGAAACAGGTGACCGGACTTATGGTAATGGAAGAGACGCATAAGGCGGGTTTAAATTGTCTTTTTATTGTATTGAGCGCATACCGGGATTTCGAATATGCACAGCAGGCATGTAAACTGGGTGCTTATGCTTATCTGTTGAAACCGGTGGAGGATGAGAAACTCCAGGACACTATGCATGGAGTTTATATGGCGTGTATGGAGCAGTTAGAGCATGAGGAACGATATGAAAACTGGGAAAAATTGTTGAAGAAGGATGCCACGAGTTTTCTTCAGATGGTTGTTCAGAAATATGTCCAGAATCGTATCCCGCAAGAAAAGGTAGAAGAAGTGTTTGATGCAATCGGAAACGTTCTGGAAACAGGCGAGCGTTTTATTACGGTTTGCGTGGATATTGACCTTACATATAAGATTACCAATTCTCTTGAATATGAGGCATCAAGATTTGCAGTATTGAAAAATCTGGAAGAGATTATCAGTCAGAGATATAGTTACTGGAGATTTGAAAATGAACATGGCGACTGCATTTTTATTATTCAAACAATGGAAAATGCAACGGTACGGGAGTTAAAAACGATTTTGGAAAATGCCAAGAAGAATGAGAAAAGTCCTGTTGTTGCTGCAATCTCCAAACCATATAAAGGAATTATAGGAATCAAAAGAAGTTGTGAAGAAGCACAAAAACTTTTTAATCTGGCAAGCGCGTCGGGGGCAAGTGCATTTACGGTTCCGGAAGGGATGGAAGAGAAAGTCGGAGGGATCTATTCTTCAGATGTGGAACTTCTGATTATTAATGCGGTCAGGAAGAACAATCTTCAGGAATTAAAAGAAGCCTTTATCCAGTTTATTTACGGATTGCCCGGAGAGGAAGAATTGCAGTGCCAGTACATGCATAAAGTAATGTTGCGTGTGGAACTTATGTTAAAGGATAGTTATGGAATCTAAAAGACCAGTTTCAGAATTATTATTCGAATATCCCGAAGTTGAATGCGGCAAAGACAGTAGATGTCTGTTATAAAATATTGTGCAGTGCGATTATGAGCCGTACAGAGAATGTGCAGAATGAGGAAGTGAAATATTTTAAGGAGTACATGTCAGTTGCAATGGCATATATTGATGAACATTTGGACGACGAAGAATTGTCAATTGTATCCGTGGCCGCCCATGTGTACTTAAATCCGGTTTATTTCGGAAGAGTATTTAAAAACACATTTCGTACAACCTTTAAAAAATATCTTCTGAAGCAGAGGATGGAAAAGGCAAAGCAGCTTCTTGTAAACAGTGAGGAAAGTATCGGAGATATATGTAATCAGGTGGGAATTAATAATCCATCTTATTTTTCACATTTGTTTAAGCAGTATACGGGAAAACTTCCAAGTGAATATAAAAAGGAATATGAACTATGAAGATAAAAAAGGAGATTTCCGGTATTCAAAAAAAATATCTCAGATATACGGCGGCATTATTGATTTTGGCGCTTGCTTTATCTTGTGTTGGAATCTGGGTGTATGTTCGGACAAGTGTCACTCAAAATATTAGTGGAAAATATGAGTTTATGACGGAACGCATGGGTATAGCGCTGGATACGATGTATCAAAAAAGTGATGAGGTCATGGCAGAGTGTATTACATACGAAGATGTGCAGAAAAGTCTGCAGGCAGGAGGTCTGGAAGAAATCAGTGTTATCGCTCTGGGGAAATATTTTGGGTATATTGATCTGGAATATGTTGAGGATTACTGTTATGTAGATAATAAGAGAAATGTATACGGACGTTCTTATTCAAAAGTTTCTTATGAAGATGTAGAAAAAAGCGGATTTGAAAGATTTCTGGGTGATGACTACAGCAAGACAAAATGGTTCTGGGCAAAAGATACCTTATTTGGAACAGAACAGGAAGCACTGTTTATCGGAAGATATGTAAGAAGCATGGAATATGCTCATGAGCCGGGAATGTTATATCTCAAAATGCGTCCGGAATTTATGACGAATGCTTTGAATATGGATTCTGAATTAGTAAAAAATGTGACTGTTGGAATTATAGATGCAGATGGGCGGATATGTTATGCCAATAAGGAAAAAAGTTCGTATTTTAACAGTGAAAAAAAAGAAACACTTAAGCAAATAGGAAAGCAAAACGGAAGAGGCATGATTCTAAACGGCATAAGAACGAATGGTGGTATTTTGTCTGCATATCGTCAGGAAGAGAGTGGATTTACTGTTTTTACATTCGTGCCGAACCATGTATTAAATGGGGATATGATGCGGATTATCTTTGTACTTGCCGGAATTTACTTTTTTGTTGTTGTAGTTGCGATTTTCCTGAGTCTGTATTTTTCAGAGAGATTTACGAAGCCGATACAGAGCATTAATGAAGCAATGAAAGGATTTGATGGAAACGATTTTCAACGGATAACAGAACTTCATACAAATACAGAACTTGATCAGATCGGACATTCCTACAATGAAATGCTCAGCAATATCGAACAACTCCTGGAAGAGATTAAGTCACAGGAAAAGGAACTTCGGATCAGTGAACTTAATATGCTGATCAGTCAGATCAATCCGCATTTTCTATATAATACGCTGGACACTATTTATATGCTGGCCCGTATTAATAAAGAAGAAACAACGATGAGAATGATACAGGCACTGTCAAAATACCTTCGTCTCTCTCTGAGCAAAGGGAATGATATTGTAACGATTGAAGATGAACTGGAAAATGTAAAAAGTTATATGGAAATTCAGCAGATCCGAAATGAGAACCTTTTTTCTTATACTGTAGACTGTTGTGTGGACGCGGCAGACACGTGGGTGTTGAAATTAATTTTACAGCCACTTGTGGAGAATGCGATCAAGTATGGTTTTTGTGATATTTTTGAAGGAGGAATTATAGAAATCAAAGTAAAGGAGATAGAACAGATGCTTCAGTTGACGGTATATAACAGTGGAACTTCAATAGATGAGGAGATCTGTCAGAAGATCAATAAGTTAAATAATCTTCCTCTTTCTGCTTTTAGAGAATGTTTCCCGGATAAAAAACGGGGGTATGGTGTAGTGAACATTATGACCAGACTGCGACTGAAGTATGGGGAACAGGTTCGGTTGAGTTATAAGGCTGAAGAAGATGGAACGACATGTATCATTCAAATACCAAGAGGGGGAGGAGAGGAATGTGAGAAGTCATAAATTATATTGGCAGAGGTTTCTTTGGAGTCTTGCAGTGTGTAGTCTGGTTGTTTGTATGGCAGCCGGATGTGGGACACAGAAAGAACAGGAGGAGAAGAAGCAGAAAGAAGTAAAGATTCCAATGACACTTACGGTCAATCCATCTACGGGTAAGAAAAATGAAGAAGCGGTGGTCAAAGCATTTAATAAAGAATATAAGGGCGTCTGGAAAATGGATGTAGAGTGGGTTATGGAAACAGAGGAGGATTATCGTCAGAATCTGAAACGCCAGAATGTAACGGATACACTTCCTGCGATTGTAACAGATATTCGGCTTCTTCCCTCTTTTTATCAGATGATGGTGAAAGACGGGCGTCTGGAAGAACTTTCAGAATATATAGAACAAGATGAAGAGTGGAAAGGGATGATAGAGCCTGTAGTTATGGAGTCTTGCAGTGAGGCTGATGGGGAGATATATTTGGCGCCTCTTAGTACAGCGGCATTTTCCTGCTCAGGAGTGTTTTGGAATGAAGAATTGTTTGCGAAAGCGGGTATCACTTCTTTTCCTGAAACATGGGAGGAATTCTGGCAGTGCTGCGAGACATTGGAATCTCATGGAATTGTACCGCTGGCACTTCATACAGAGGGAACTGCATGGGCGCCGATGCTTTTTACTACAGCAGAACTGGCGTCTACAGAAACCGGAGAGGCGTTTATGAAAGAATTGTATCCGGATAGTTATCAGAACCCGGAGGGAATTCAAATGGCGCAGATATTGAAGAGATTGTTTCAGTATACAACAGAAGATGCAATGTATTCGGATTTTGATGTTGCCTACACGAATTTTTTCTCTGGCGAGGCTGCTATGGTGGCAAACGGGTATTGGATGATTAATCAGATTCCAGAGGAATATGAGAATAAGGTGCGTTTTTCGGCATTTCCCGGAAATAAACTGATATCCTCACCGGAGACGTTTGGCTGGGGGATTATCTCTAATTATAGTGATGAAGTGAAGAAAGGTGCACTGGAATTCTTGAAATTCCGTACCCGGACGAATCTAAAAGAGAAGGAAGAATTATTTGAAGGAGACAGAAGCAATCTTATGAAAGCTGCGCAGGATTATCTGACCGCCTATGAGAGGCGGCCGCAACTTGTGCCTAATTATCAGGTGAAATGGAATTCGATTCTTCAGGAAGAAGTATTAGGTGATGCGCTGCCCCAGCTGGTACAGGGGAAAATCAGTGAGGAAAAGTTTACGGAAATGGAGGACGAAAGTATCCGGCGGTTTCAGGAAGAACAATAAAAGAGTTTATTTTTTTGTATTTGAGGTTTTTATTTTGTTAAAGAATTTCCAGGAATGCTGATATCATAATCACAGAACAAAGGAATGAAAGATTTCCGGAAAGGTGAGTGAAAGATTATGAAAAAGCGTAAAGTGCTCTCTGCATTACTGGCGGCAACAATGGTAGTAGGTATGTTATCAGGATGCGGAAACTCTTCAGGCTCTGATGGAGCGAAAAGTGATGCAAAAGGAAAGGTGTATTATCTGAACTTTAAACCAGAAGCAGAGGAACAATGGCAGGAACTGGCAGAAGAGTATACAGATGAGACAGGAGTTCCGGTAACAGTATTGACAGCAGCTGCTGGAGAGTATGAAAAGACATTGAAATCTGAGATGGCAAAGACAGATGCACCAACTCTTTTCCAGGTAAATGGACCAGTTGGTCTCGCAAGCTGGAAAGATTATTGCTATGATTTGTCCGATTCTGATATTGCAGGAGAACTGACGGACGACAGTTTCGCATTAATGGACGGAGAGAAGATGTCAGGTATTGCTTATGTAATTGAAAACTACGGTATTATCTACAACAAAGAGTTATTGAAAAAAGCAGGATATTCCGCAGAAGACATCACGAATTTTGACAGTTTCAAAAAGGTGGTAGAGGATATCACGTCACGTAAAGATGAACTTGGTTTCGCTGCTTTTACATCTGCAGGAATGGACGGTTCTTCTGACTGGAGATTTAAGACACATCTTGCCAACCTTCCGATTTACTACGAGTATAAAGACGAAGGAATTGACAATACAGATGCAATTAAAGGTACATATCTTGACAACTATCGTCAGATCTGGGATCTGTATATCAACAACGCGACTTGTGAACCGACAATGCTCTCAACAAAGACAGCAGACGATGCAACAGCAGAATTTGTAACAGAAGAGGCAGTTTTCTATCAGAATGGTACATGGGAATATAATAATATTGCAGATATAGGTGAAGACAATCTTGGAATTCTTCCAATCTATATAGGAGTAGAGGGGGAAGAAGAACAGGGCGTTTGTACAGGTACGGAAAACTACTGGTGTGTAAATGCAAAAGCATCTGAGGACGATATTCAGGCAACACTTGATTTCATGAACTGGTGCGTGACTTCAAAAGCGGGTGTGGAAGCAATGTGCAATGATATGGGATTTGTTATTCCATTCAAGGCAAACTTAGAGTCTACGAATGTGCTTGTAAATGAGGCGGCTAAATATTTGGAAGATGGAAAAACACCGGTATCATGGAACTTCTCAACTATGCCGTCTGAGGAATGGAAGAATGGAGTAGGCTCTGCGCTTACTGCTTATGCAGCAGATCAGACAGATGAAAACTGGCAGAAGGTAGTGACTGCATTTGTTGACGGATGGGCAACAGAGGCGGCTGCAGTAAAATAGTTAAAAACTGAACAGTAACGCTGTAAATGGAATTGTTTTAAGGGAAATGTGATACGGCAGGAGACAATGTGTTCCTGCCGTTTTTTAAAGAAGGAGGGCGATTTTATGGAGAGAGCCATAAAACGTTATATGCCGATATTTGTTCTGCCGACATTTTTTGCGTTTATTCTTGGCTTTATCATTCCGTTTGTGATGGGTGTCGGATTATCATTTTGTAAATTTACGACGGTTACGGATGCCAGATTTGTCGGAATTTCCAATTATATAGACGCATTAAAAGACAGTGTATTTCGGCATTCATTTTGGTATACCGCATTATTTGCAGCCGTATCATTGGCAGTGATTAATATCATTGCATTTGCACTTGGAATGGCTTTGACCCAGAGAATGCGAGGAACGAATGTGTTCCGTACGATTTTCTTCATGCCAAACTTAATTGGCGGTATTGTACTTGGATACATCTGGCAGTTGATTTTTAATGGAGTACTGGCGCATTTTGGTACGGCGTTGGCATTAGATGAAAAATATGGATTCTGGGGTTTGATCATACTGGTGAGCTGGCAGCAGATCGGATATATGATGATCATCTATATTGCAGGTCTTCAGTCTATTCCGGGAGATGTAATGGAAGCAGCACAGATTGATGGTGCAACCAGTATTCAGCGGTTGTTTAAAGTAACAATTCCGATGATGATGCCGTCTATTACAATCTGTATGTTCCTGTCTATCACAAATGGATTCAAGTTATTTGACCAGAACTTGTCACTGACGGCAGGAGAACCGGCAAAGATGTCAGAAATGATGGCGCTTAACATTTTCAATACATTCTATGGAAGAACCGGCTGGGAAGGCGTCGGACAGGCGAAGGCAGTATTGTTCTTTGTTCTTGTTGTGGGAATTGGAATGATACAGTTAAGAGCAACCCGTTCCAAGGAGGTGCAGCAGTAAATGAAAAATAAAAAAGGATGGAGCAGCATTGGTACTGGCGCGTTTACTATTTTAGGACTGGTATACATTGCACCAATTTTGATTGTGTTAATGAACTCTTTTAAAAAGAAGGTATATATTAATAAACAGCCATTTACATTACCGAGTGAAAAGACATTAAGCGGAATTGAAAACTATGTGACAGCGATTGAAAAATATGAACTGCTGGAAGCAGTGGGCTGGACGGTATTTATTACCATCGGTTCCGTACTGGTGATCCTTGTCTGCACTTCTATGTGTGCATGGTATATTACGCGAGTGAGATCGACATTTACAAAGATATTGTATCTGCTTTGTGTATTTTCCATGGTTGTGCCATTCCAGATGGTAATGTTTACACTTTCTTTAGTGGCAGATCGAACGGGATTGAATACTCCGTGGGGAATTATTATTATTTATCTTGGATTTGGAGCAGGACTTGCAGTATTTATGTTCTGCGGATTTGTGAAATCCATTCCGCTTGAGATTGAGGAGGCAGCAATGATCGATGGATGTACGCCTCTTCGGACATTCTTTTCTGTCGTACTTCCGATTATGAAGCCGACCTACATTTCTGTCGGAATTTTGGAGACAATGTGGATATGGAATGATTTTCTTCTTCCATATCTGGTACTGGATCTCAACAAATATAAAACAATCTCCATTGCTATTCAGTATATGAAAGGAAGTTATGGAAGAGTTGATATGGGTGCGGTTATGGCAGCATTGATCCTTGCAGTTATTCCGGTTATTGTGTTCTACTTGTCTTGTCAGAAATACATCATCAAAGGTGTTGCAGCAGGTGCAGTAAAAGGATAACCTGTAACTGCAGTAAAAGACACCGAAAGGTGTCTTTTTATATATTTTCAGGCTGATTGCAAGAAGGATGGATTTTAAACGAAATAAGGAAGTGAAAAGGAGTAGAAAATGGAAAAATTATTAGAACAGGTGTTACAGGAAAAATATCATAAAACTATCAAAGAAGCCGATGATCAGGAGATATATACTGCGTTGTTGATTCTTGTAAAACAGAAAATGAAGAATGCAAAAAGAAATGAAGGGACGAAAAAGTTATATTACATTTCAGCAGAATTTCTGATTGGGAAATTATTATCGAACAACCTGATTAATCTTGGACTCTTTGATGAGGTGAAAGAAATCCTTGAGAAAAATGGACATCGCATTACAGAGATTGAAGAGATTGAACATGAGCCTTCTCTTGGAAACGGTGGACTTGGACGTCTTGCAGCATGTTTTCTGGATTCCATTGCAACTCTTGGATTAAACGGAGACGGCGTAGGACTCAATTACCATGAAGGATTGTTCCGCCAGACATTTGTTGATAATAAGCAGAAAGAGGAGAAAAACCCATGGATTACAGATATGAGCTGGCTGAACAAAACAGAGATTCATTTTGATGTACCGTTTAAGGATTTTACACTTACTTCAACAATGTATGATATTGATATTCCTGGTTATAAGAATGGCTGCAACTGTCTGCATTTATTTGACCTTGATACTGTTGATGAAAGTCTGATTGAAGAGGGAATCCGATTTGACAAAGAAAATATCAAAAAGAATCTGACATTATTCCTCTATCCGGATGACAGCGATGAGGCAGGTCAACTTCTTCGCATTTACCAGCAGTACTTTATGGTAAGTAATGCAGCGCAGCTGATTTTGAAGGAAGTTGAGGAACAGGGATATGATCTGTACAAATTGTATGATCATGTAACGGTTCAGATCAATGATACACATCCGACAATGGTGATTCCGGAATTGATCCGTCTGCTGATAGAGAAAGGATTCAATATGGATACAGCCATTGATGTGGTGAGAAAAACCTGTGCTTATACAAATCATACGATTCTTGCGGAAGCGCTGGAGAAGTGGCCGGTCACATATCTGGAAAAGGTAGTTCCGCATCTTCTTCCGATTATTTATGAATTAGATGCGCGTGTAAGAAGAGATTACAAGGATTCCCGTGTATATATTATTGATGAGATGAATCGTGTGCACATGGCTCATATTGATATTCATTACGGCTATGCGGTAAATGGAGTTGCCGCTCTTCATACTGAGATTTTAAAAGAATCTGAACTGAAGCCTTTTTATAATATTTATCCTGAAAAATTCAATAATAAGACCAATGGGATTACTTTTAGAAGATGGCTCTTACATTGCAATCAGGAATTGGCCTCTTATCTGGATGAATTGATTGGAACAGGATATAGAGAGAATGCAGCAGAACTTGAGAAACTTCTGTCATATAAGAATGATGATGAAGTTTTGAGAAGACTGCGCGAGATTAAGAAACATGCCAAGGAAGAACTGCGGGATTATCTGAAAGTAACGCAGAATATAGAGGTGGATACAGATGCAGTGTTTGATATTCAGATTAAACGTCTCCATGAATATAAGAGACAGCAGATGTATGCATTGTATGCAATTTATAAATACAAGGAAATTAAAAAAGGGAACCTTCCAAAACGCCCGCAAGTAATGATATTTGGAGCAAAGGCGGCTCCGGCATATACAACAGCAAAAGATATTATTCATTTGATCTTATGCCTGCAGCAACTGGTGGAGAATGATCCGGTTGTAAGTAAATATATGAAGATTGTCATGGTAGAAAATTACAATGTGACAAAAGCTGCAAAATTGATTCCGGCCTGTGATATTTCTGAGCAGATTTCTCTTGCGTCTAAGGAAGCATCGGGGACAGGGAATATGAAATTCATGTTAAACGGAGCGGTAACGGTAGGTACAGAAGATGGCGCCAATGTAGAGATTCATGAACTTGTCGGAGATGAAAATATCTATATCTTCGGCAAAAAATCAGAGGATGTCATCAGACTGTATGAAGAAGGAACATATAACCCAAAGTCTATTTATGAAGGTGATCCGCAGATTGAGGAACTGGTTGATTTTATCATCAGTAAAGAACTGCTGAAGATCGGGGATCCGGTGAATCTGGGACGGCTGTACAAAGAAATTGTTACGAAAGACTGGTTTATGGCACTTTTGGATCTGAAAGATTACATTGCGAAAAAGGAGCAGATGTTGAAAGACTTTGAACAGGAAACGGAATGGGAAAGAAAAGCACTGGTAAATATTGCAAAAGCAGGATATTTTTCATCGGATCGTACCATTGAAGAATATAACAGGGATATATGGCATCTATAAAATAAAGGAACAGCAGAAATATTTAGGAGATCAGGAAATCTATGAGAGAAACAGGAGTATTAATGCCGGTATCTTCACTTCCGTCAAGGACAGGAGTGGGAGAACTGGGGCAGGAAGCCTGTACGTTTATCAGGCAGTTAAAGGAAGCAGGAATGAGTATCTGGCAGCTTCTTCCATTGAATCCGGTCGGATATGGGAATTCTCCTTATCAACCGTACTCTTCTTTTGCAGGAGATGAGATTTATATAAGTCTTGACAGATTATATGAGAGCGGGCTTCTTGAGACACTTGTACCTTCGTATATGGAACATGAGGCGCGGGTACGTTATGATGAGATTCGGGCATGGAAGGATCCTTATTTTAGAGAGGCATATAAGAAATTTGTTCCGACAGAAGGGTATGAAGAATTTGCGTCTCAGAAATGGGTTGTGGATTATGGAGTGTTTCGCGCATTAAAAAAAAGTAATGATAATCATTGTTGGAATGAGTGGAGCAAGTCCGATAAGAACTGGCCGGAATATCATAGAGAACTTTCGGAGGAACAGAAGGAAGAAGCAGGTTATCAAATATTTCTTCAGTATATGTTTTTCGTCCAGTGGATGGAAGTAAAAGCATGTGCTGCAGAAAACGGAATCCGTATTATGGGAGATGTTCCGTTTTATGTGGGGCTTGATTCGGCAGATGTATGGGCAGGGAAAGATAATTTCCTGTTAGATACAGATGGAAGACCACTCTTTATTGCAGGAGTTCCGCCGGACTATTTTAGTGAAACCGGACAGCGGTGGGGAAATCCAATCTATGATTGGAATAAGTTAAAAAAAGATGGATACCGGTTCTGGATAGATCGTATCGGATATAATGGTAAGTTGTTTGATATCGTAAGAATCGATCATTTCCGTGCATTTGATACATATTGGAAAATACCGGTGTCCTGCCCGACGGCAATAGAAGGCGAGTGGATTGAAGCACCGGGCTATGAAGTGCTTGACACTTTAAAAGAAAGGGTTCCGGAAGTAGAACTTGTAGCAGAGGACTTGGGAGATCTTCGTCCGGAAGTATTGAAACTAAAAGAACACTATCATTTAAAAGGAATGAAAATCACAGTATTTTCCATTGATACATCAGGAAAGTATGCAAGAGATATATCTAAAGAGACGGAAAACATGATTATTTACAGTGGAACACATGATAATGATACACTGATGCAATGGTATCAGGAACTGACAGTTCCGGCAAAGAGAAAGGTACGGCGTTTCCTGGCAAGAAAAGGAATTCGTCAGGGCTCTGTAAAGGATCGTCTGCTTGCATATATCCTGAGCAGCAAAGCGGAGTATGCAATCATTCCAATGGGAGATATTATGGGACTTGGAAAAGAGGCGCATTTAAATACGCCGGGAACGATTGGAAGCCCAAACTGGGAATGGAGAATGCCGGATGCGAAAAAAATTGAGAAGGCATTGCAACAATTCAAAATTCGTTTTAATCAATGAGGGTCTGGGAACATTAACTAAGATATAGACGGTCTTCCCAGACCCCTATATTTATTTTGCCTCTTTTTCCGATATATATGGGATAAAAGAAGTGTTTAATATTTTACTTCCACCGGCATTCATAGGCAGTTTTTATGATTAAACCCTATAACTGCAATCGTTATGTTTCCTACGATCAGTAGACAAGTGACAAGCAGGGCTGTATGGTAATCGCTGGCTGCCGCAGTGCCTGCCATCAGTTCCGAAGATTTTATAAGGGATGTGGGAACGAACATTTTTAATTGTGGAAACATTCCCGGAATATAGGAACATACAAATGCAGCTCCGACGGTCAGCATTACAGAAGTTCCTGAGCGGAACCACACAGAGGCGGGCAGGATTACAGAGATGAGCCACAGACCGAACAAATAAAAGCAAAATGCAGAAAAAGGAACGTGGGAGTAATCATTATTATTCCAGAAATATGCGTTGTAAGCATAAGTGATTCCATAGTTCAGGGTGCAGGAAATTGTCCAGGCAAATAACAATATCAATCCTTTTGCAACAATGATCTTCCAACGTTCCAGCCCTTTTGTCACGATGTTAATGAGGGTTCCCGTCTGATATTCGAATGTTAGGATTTGGCTTAGCATGACAATAAGGATGATCAGTTCTATAGGAAGATTTTTAAAAAACTGTGTCCATGAAGTAAGGGCAGTCACTTCCACATGACCAACTGTGATTCCAGTTTCTGCAAGCTGTCCGGACATTGTTTCCATAAGCCACGGAGTCAATTTGGCTATGGCAGGGTTCATTATTCCGAAGAGACAGGATAAGATGAGGAGAACAACGAGTTTTCCTGTTCGGAGAAGTTCCAAACATTCTTTTTTTAAAAATGCTGTCAGTTGTTTCATTTTTCCGTCACCTCCAAAAACAAATCTTCTAAAGTGGGTTCTAAATTCTCCAGACGCTGTATGGCGATATTGTTTTCCAGAAGTTTACACATGATCGTCTGCATACCATCCTCGTTTCTTTGATGAAACTGCAGGCGGTGTTCACTGAGTCTTGTGCTGTTCGTGTAAAGTTTGGCAAATACATTCGCATCTTCCTTTCGTAAAAATTCAATTTCAACCGTGCTGCCTTTTCTTAAATTTTTTAGTTCTTCCAACGTGCCGTTTAATGCTATTTTCCCGTTATGGAGCAGTGCGATATGATCGCAGATACGTTCAACATCTGACAGGATATGGGTGGAAAATATAACAGTTGTATGTTCCTTTACAGAACATAAGATATCCAGTATTTCCTTCCTGCCGATGGGGTCAAGAGCGGAGGTCGGCTCATCGCAGATTAGAAGTTTCGGACGATTCAACAGTGCCTGGGCGATGCCAAGACGCTGCTTCATTCCGCGTGAGAAACTGTGAATCCTCTTGTTTGACGGTTTCAACCCTACGAGTGTCAGCAATTCTTCAGATTTTTTCTGAATGTGGGAATGTTCCATTCCAGTTATCTGTCCACACATTCGCAGATATTCCATCGGAGTCATGAAGCCATAGAACTCGGGCACATCGGGGAGATATCCGACATATTGGTTGGTGCTGTTTTGCCCGGAAGTTACTTGTTTTCCATTTATATAGATGTTGCCGCTGTCAGCTTTTAATAGTCCCAGGATCATCTTGATAGTTGTTGTTTTTCCTGAACCATTTTTTCCGATGAATCCAAATACAGAGTGTTCCGGTACGGAAAAACTCATATTCTGTATGACTTTCTGGGAGCCAAAACTCTTTGACAGATTGTTGATCTCTAAAATATTCATGAAGCATCCTCTTTTCCAAGGCAGAAGTACAGAATCGGTCCGATAAACTGCATGCCTGCGATTGCGATAATAAGCCACAGGGCGCGGCTGCCTCTCTTATAATTCTGATGTGTCAGAATGTGCCATATAGTGTAACCCAAAAGCCCGAATTCCAGAATGATCAGCGGTATTAAAAATGGTAAGATCTCAGATATATTCATTGTGTTCATTATTTTATCTCCTTTAGTTTCTTTTTTAATTGTTCAAATTCTTTATCGCCCTCAAGAATAGTGAATGCTGGCTGTTCGAGAGATAATATTACATCTTCAAGAACTAATTTTCTATCTCTGGGCGGCATAGTTCCAAGATCAAGTTCTTCAAACAGTTCGTCAAGTTTTGTAAAATATCTATCGCCATGTAACAGAAAATTCCCGGGTTTAAAAAGTTCCTGTAGAAAAGAAATATAGTTTGTTATGTGTAAGAGTGCTTTCTCTTTCATGCCATGTCTCAGATAACATAACGCTGCCTGATACTCGAAGGCTGCGCTGTTATTCGGATTCAATGTTCCTAGTTCATAGACATCAATTATTTGTTCCATGCGCCGGATTGTTTCCTCACAAAGATGCACATTATCAGCGCATGCGGTCAGGTACAGAGATGCATTTGTCATGAGCGATAAGATATCCTGATACATATTAATTTGAATAAGTCTTTCTGCCTTTTTCGGTTGGTCTGCCATAAGGTATGCCTGCCCCAGGGAATGGTCGCTTTGATTTGCAAGACTGTACGGGCAAGAAAGTTCTTCCAGTATATGAATAGCTTCTTGTACCTTTCCAAGCATTAGATAAATGTTTGCCTGAAGAAGGGAGGCATCGCTGCACAGTCGTACATCTTTACAATTTGCTGTAATATGTCCGCACAGCCGGGAGATGGACTCCAGCACTTCCATCTGCCGGCTGTTTCCGTCTGCTCGATTGTAATGATTCAGCCACAGAATACACATCTGAAAGAGAAACGGGTAGCAGGAAATGTAGCGTTTCACATAATCGATTGTTTGCTTCATCACTGATTCAAAATCATCTTCAGAAAATTTGCTTGCAAATTCCCGGTACAATTTCTGAATTTGTTCCTTGGAAAGTTGTGGATCATATCCCAGCAGTTCGTCAACTGTAACATTGAAGAACGCAGCAAGACGGGGGAGGAGCATAATATCCGGCATAGTTTGTTTCGTCTCCCATTTTGAAACGGAGGCTTTCGTGACGCCTGCGAACTCTGCCAATTGCTCCTGGGTAATTTTTTTGTCATGTCTGAAACGGATAATATTATCCGCAAGGTTCAGGTTGTTCATAATCAGTGTACCTCCTGTTAGTAATATTATAGTTGTACTTAAATTGATTGACAATGGATCGAAACGATATTTTGCGATATAAAATCAACTGTTGGGAAACTGATTACCGTCTACTTTCTGGTTGTATTACAGTAGAAAAATGTATATAGTTATGGTATGATAAGCATAGTGAAGAACCGAAAGGAGAATGGACAGATGATTTCTTTAGAGTTGGCAGGAGCAGAAGATTTTAGTGAATGTATGAGAATTCTGAAGGAAGGAAAACAGTTTCAGCGAGAGCAGGGATTTATCCAGTGGGACGACGATTATCCATCGGAGAATTTATTGAAGGGGGATATTGAGAGTCGAAAAGGATATGCTGTCAAAGTAAATGATGAGATCGCAGGATATATGTATGTAGATTTTAATGGAGATTCGGCCTATGATGTGATTCGCGGGAAATGGAGGCTTGATGAGCCGTATATGGTGGTTCACCGTATGGCTTATGACAGTAGATTTCGTGGACAGGGACTGTCTACGAAGGTATTTGCCATGCTTGACGATTTGTGCAGAGAGTATGATTTTCACTATATTCGTGTGGACACACATCCTGAAAATAAGCGTATGCAGCATATATTTGAGAAAAATGGTTATGTGCGCTGTGGAGTGATTTATTTTCAGGGCAGTGATAAAATTGCTTATGATAAGATACTGTAGAGTGTGAAGATGGTGTCTGAAGAGGGAGAGACGATGGTTTCATTAAATGAAGCAGCAAAACAATATATGGAAAAACTGGGCTGGAAGCATGTGATACTTCAAGTAGAGGAGATGACCAGTTGATGTGCGCCTCCATATCTGGAGGTGACGGTAAGTTTTACCG
>CAYOSJ010000049.1:4114-17317 GCA_964406595.1 uncultured Dorea sp. | reverse complement strand
TCTTTGAAAACACAAAGCGAAAATACAAAAACACCCCAAAGCCCGTAAATACGGTACTTTGGGGTGTCTCATCTGAAAGTCGGAGTGACAGGATTTGAACCTGCGACCTCTACGTCCCGAACGTAGCGCTCTACCAAACTGAGCCACACTCCGTTATATAACCGAATACCCTATATATGAAGTATTCGGCGCCCCTGCCAAGGAACTACGGATAGAGGACTCGAACCTCTACTAACAGAGTCAGAGTCTGCTGTGCTGCCATTACACCAATCCGCATCAGTGTTAATATTTTGTTCAGCGAACATGTACTATTATAGCAAAGTTCTAACAAAAATCAAGACTTTTTTTCAACTTTTTCTATTTTTTTATTTACAATGCAATTTCACCGTCAAATACCACTGTTGCAGGCCCCGTCATATACACCTTATCAGCCTCTCTGTCCCACTCGATCTCCAGGTCTCCGCCAAGAAGTTTTACTGTAACTTTGTCCTCCGTAAAACCATTTAAGATACTTGCTACAGCCACTGCACATGCCCCTGTTCCGCAGGCAAGCGTCTCCCCGGACCCCCGCTCCCACACACGCATTTCCACTGTATGGCGGTCAAGCACCCTTGAAAACTCCGTATTTACTCTATTGGGAAATCTCTCATGGCACTCGAACTTTGGACCAACATTTTCAATCTCCAGTCCCTGCACATCATCGATATAGACAACTGCATGTGGATTCCCCATAGACACTTCTGTTATATGATATCCGGCGCCATCCACTTCAACAGGGACATCCACATCTCCAATAACCGGACTTCCCATATCAACGCGCACAAGCACTGCTTTTCCATCTTCCACCGTAAGTTCCAGATACTTGATGCCTCCCAATGTCTCCACAGAAATATGCTTCTTGTCTGTCAGTCCATGATCATAAACATACTTCGCCACACAGCGAATGCCATTCCCACACATCTCTCCGCGGGATCCGTCTGCATTGTACATTTCCATCTCAAAATCAGCAACTTCCGAAGGATTGATCATGATCAGTCCGTCCGAACCGATCCCAAAATGTCTGTCACTTACAAATCTTGCCACCTCGGACGGATTCTCTATCTTCTCTTCCAGACAGTTTACATATACATAATCATTCCCAAGCCCGTGCATTTTTGTAAATCTCAAAATCTCCTACTCTCCTCTTACTCTTCCTCAAGCCACGAATCGTCCTCTGAACCAACATACGTATTTCCATTATTGTTGCCAAGACTGATTCCTCTCCTGATCGGTGAAAGGAAAAAACCTTTGATCACTCCTAACAAAATGCAGCATACGATAACTAATATCTTCTCTGACATTGACCAGTCTCTTCTAAAAAAATCTTTCAGACTTTCCCACACTTCGCGCATACCGTCTTCCTCCTTATCATGATTTCTATAACAAAATTCTGTTTTTTATTATAGTCTATTTTTTTGTAAAATGAAAGTGTCAAACAGAAAAAAATATGGTACAATGTCCAAAGTAACAGACATTTAAATCATACGAGGTGAATTTAACATGGGACTTTCAATTCCTATCGAGACAAGTGCACGCCATATCCATATCGGGCAAGAAGATTTTGAGACATTATTTGGAAAAGGACGCACACTTACATATAAAGCAGATCTGAGCCAGCCGGGGCAATACGTCTGCGAAGAGCGGATCACTGTAAAAGGACCAAAAGGATCTTTTGAAAATGTTGCTATTCTGGGGCCTTTCCGCCCGGAGACACAAGTAGAGATCTCCATGACTGATTCCAGGAAGCTTGGGATCCCGGGTGTGATCCGTCAGTCAGGAGATACCGCCGGAACACCAGGCTGCACTTTAATCGGACCTGAGGGCTCCCTGGAACTTGACCACGGCGTTATCGTTGCCAAAAGGCATATCCACATGACCCCTGTGCAGGCTATGCAGCTGAATGTCCGTGACAATGACGAAGTTTTCATCATCACGGAGAGTTATGAACGGTCTCTGATCTTCGCCGATGTGGTTGTCCGCGTCAGCCCGAAGTTTGCCCTCGCCATGCATGTAGACACCGATGAAGCAAATGCTTTTGCCAGTGACAGTACCCCCAGCGGCGTTATTTTGAAACTCTTCGGGGGACAGACATATAATCTGCAGAAATGGGCAGATGAGATCCAGAATGGAATACATCGCTTATAAGAAAAGGTTGTGTCCCGCCACAACCTTTTCTCTTACATCTATTCGATCTCCTCTCCCGGACGCACGATTTTCTTCACCCATTCTTTTTTGATCTCCCAGATATTTCCACACACATTGAATATGGTCCAGTTATCAATCTCGAAACACCGAAGCCAGCTCTCACGGATCTTACGTTCTTCTTCCGGATATTTTCCCTTATATCTTCCCTGTATAAACTCAAAACCATTTTCCACACCGATATCTTTTAAATGTTGCTTGTAGGCTGCTGCGTCCTCTTCATCTTTCGGAAGATAGATTCGGTTTAATACATAATCCCATTTCACATCATCAAAATACATCACCTGTTCTTCCGGTACTTCCAATACATATATGACCGTTCCCGGAATCGGTTTCAGGCAATTATCTACACTGATCGAACACCAGATAGGTGCGTGTACATCTTCCGGCTTTGCCACTCGTTTTGCCGCCTCTTTTGTAAACCAGTCATAACTCTCCATAAACAGAGGCGCGATATCTCCAAAATGCATCTCTACATAAGCCCTCTGATTAATAATACGCCCATCTCTCTCCAACTGGTGCAATGTCTTGTCATTTTGACGGGTATACAATCTTACCATTTTCTGCTCCATACTCATAACCTCCAATACGCATTTTCAACCGTCTAAAATAACCGGTGTGACCATTGATATTTTCTCATATCAACACAACCGTCTGTAATCTTGACCCCCTCTTTTCTCAGGAGCCGGATCTGACATTGCCCACCGGAACTTTCTTCTCCTCTAAATACTTCTCCGTCTTTTTTTACTACACGGTGCCACGGAATGTCACTTTCCGCAGGAATGGCATGAAGCGCATAACCAACTACCCGCGCCCAACGTCGATTCCCCGCCAGTTCCGCGACCTGTCCATAAGACGCCACTTTCCCTTCGGGAATCTGGCATACCACATCATAAATCATCTCAAATGTACTTTTCGCACTTCCCATCATCCGCCCTCCTCTCTCATTCCTTTTAATTATACCATTTATTTACGATCTTTGTTGCCACCTTTTCCTGAAAAATTTCATCATGTTCCACAAATATCATTGTTGGCCTGTACTCCAACAGGAGATTTTCAATCTGAATGCGAGACAGCACGTCAATATAATTAAGCGGCTCATCCCATATATAAAGGTGCGCCCGTTCACACAGACTCTTTGCCAGCAATACTTTCTTTTTCTGTCCTGCGCTATAACTGTCCATATTCTTTTCAAACTGTTCCCGTTCCATGCCCATCTTTCTGAGGATTGTCTTAAAAAGGCTCTCATCAATCTCAAATTCTTCCGCAAACTCCCGCAGATCTCCCTGCACCCAGGACGCATCTTGCGGCACATAAGAGATCCTCAATCCTGCCCCTCTCTCAAACGTTCCTGTATATGCAATTTCTTCTCCCAGGATCAGTTTCAACACACTGGATTTCCCGCAGCCATTTCTCCCCGACAGGCAGATCCGATCGCCCCGGCGTACCTCAAAACTCACACCCTCACACACCTTTTTATTTCTGTAAAAAAGGCTCACATCACGGAGTTCTGCCAATCTGTCTGAACGATAATTCTCCGCATGGAGTTTTAATTCCTCTGCCGCATCGATATTTTTCAAAAGTCCTGCCTTCTCTTCGATTGCTTTATGCTGCCTCTTCTCCAGGGTCTTGGAGCGTTTCATCATCTTAGCAGATTTATGCCCGATAAATCCCCTGTCCGGGCGCAGCCCTGCTACCCTCTGTCCTTTTTTACTCCTCTCCACCTTATCCGACCATTCTCCCGACTGTCTGGCAGCCGTTCTTAATCTCTTCACCTCCAGGCGAAGCCTTTCATTTCTCTCCATCTCCAACTGGTCTTCTGCTTCCTTATTTGCATACCAGGAACTAAAATTCCCTTTCTGCACCTGGATATTTTTCCGGTTAATGGACAGCACATGGTCGACGCATGCGTCAAGAAACTGCCTGTCATGGGACACCAGGATAAATCCTTTCTTACGTTTCAGATAGTCCGCGGTCAGCCTTCTGGAATCGATATCCAGATGATTGGTCGGCTCATCAATAAGAAGGAATCGATTCTCGCCCAGGAAAAGCGCTGCCAGCAACATCTTTGTCTGCTCCCCGTAACTCAATGTAGAAAACGGACGGTACAGCGCCTCTACCTCTACTTTCAAAAGATTCAATTCCCGGATCATCTCCCAATCTTCGCTCTGTGGGCTGATCTCCGCCAATATCTCATACGCCATGCGGGACTTATCTGTCACCTTATATGGAAAATATCCAAATTCCACAGAAGAAGATATGATCCCCTGATACTCATATTTCCCAAGAAGAAGATTTAAAAATGTAGTCTTTCCCCTTCCGTTTCTTCCGATAAATCCCAGTTTCCAATCTGTATCAATCTGAAATGACACATGGGAAAACACTTCATCATAACTGCCTTCATAAGCAAATGTCAGATCCACGACATCTATCAACGACATAACTTCCTCCTCTCTCCGCCTGCGGCGGATCTCCTTACGATACGTTAAAAAACCGCAGGAAAATTCTTCCTACGGTCTGCATATCACACTGCCCCTGTTAACACAGAGGTTCCCGATATATATTACAGATGAATGGATGAAAAACTTCCTGCTATAGGCACAGCAAAACCCGGAATACACGTTTCCGTATCCTCTTCACTATGCGGTTCCTCTTTTGATTAGCAAGAAGTAATAATCATCCTTTCATCTCCTTTTCTGTCATTTCTCTGTTAAGAATAACATATCTATCCTATTTTCACAACCCTTTCTGAATAAATCCTCGGATCGCCTCCACCGCCACGCGGATTGCTTTCTCTGTGTCATGTACCTGTTCATTCGGAAGCCCCTGCTTTTCCCGCTCCTGATTCGCAATTACGAGAAATACGGAACCCACTTTAACTCTCCGATATGCGCCCACGATAAATAACGCCGCCGACTCCATCTCAGATGCCATACAGCCCATACGGATCCACGCATTCCACTTATCCTGCAACTCATAACTAACCGGATGAAGTTCCGGCTGATGCTGCCCATAAAAAGAATCTTTACTCTGCACAACTCCTGTGTGATACGTCACACCTGTCCGTTTTGCCGCCTCTACAAGTGCATTGGTAACCGCAAGATCCGGAACTGCAGGATACTCCACCGGAGCATATTCCCTGCTGGTCCCTTCCATGCGTACAGCGCCCGTTGCAATTACCAGATCACCACCACATACTTCTGTCTGCATACCACCACAAGTGCCTACACGGATAAATGTATCCGCGCCACAGTTTACCAGTTCTTCCAACGCGATCGACGCAGAAGAGCCCCCAATCCCCGTGCTTGTCACACTGACCTTCACACCATCTATGGTTCCTGTATATGTAACAAACTCTCTGCTGTCCGCCACCAGCACGGGATCATCAAAATATTCCGCAATCTTCGCACACCGCTTGGGATCTCCGGGAAGAATCACATATTTTCCCACATCTCCTTCTTTCAGTCCCACATGATACTGCATACCTGCACCTTCTGTATAATCTACCATCTTAGCACCTCCTGTGTTAATCTTAAATATTTACTGTTCTTCTTATATCGGCGTCCCTACTTCAATCAAATTCCCGTCCAGATCATAAAAACGGACTATTTTTTGTCCCCAACTATGCACCATGAGCCGATTGACATATTGCACTTCAGGATATAATCGTTCCAGTTTTTCAACAAATGCATCTATATCACGCTCTTCAAAATACAATTCACAGGAATTACTTTTCGGAACAACCTCTTTCCCCAAAAACTGTTGCCAGACCTGTTTGCTCTGGAGTACAAGACCTTCCGTCAAAATCATGTTTCCATCATTGTCAAGTATCATATCGAGACCAAACAATTCGTGATAAAACTGTTTTGATTTCTCAATATCTTTCACAACAATCAAAATATTCTTTAATCTCATGATCTATACCTCCCGCTGTCTCATCTATACGATTTTAAAATACTTTTATATCTATTTCATACCATTTAATCCATCTGTTTCATATATTATTTCAAAACTTTTAAAAATTTTAGAAGTAAAACAGATGCAATCCTCTGTTATAAATAATATAAAATATCAAATCTTCTTTAACCGATATTGTGTATTTTTATTTTTTCCTTCAGAAGCCAATATACCTAACTCACAAAATTTTTTCATATATCTTCTAATTGTAGATTTCGGAATACCTGTTATATTTGACATGATTGTCGTTGTAACATATTTATCCTCTTTTAACTGATTAATAAGTATTCTAAAGAATACTTTTTCTTTCCCATTTAATTTATCGCTCAAAATATCGCTCATTTTATCGCTCACTTTTTGATCAAAAACAGTATGGCTTGTTATAATTTCTGCAGCCGTTGATCCCACCTTAATATTAGCAACATTATCTATAGGTATTGTAATTTGAAATATATTATCCTCAATAAAAGTAGGTGTTCCACCTGAATATAACTTCGTATATTTATTTGTATTTCTCATCCCCGAACCAAGTTCATCGGCATAGCCTATTTCTCTAAAAATCTTTGAAATTGCCGGATTTTTAGGAAAAGCTTTAAACCTATTCAACTGAAGTTCTCCATGCCCATGTGGCAAGTTACTATTCTCCGTATACATATTATCCCGTTCAATAATAAACTTTGCTGAATAGGCACTGGAATAATCCCTGTGAGCCAAAATATTTGAAATAATCTCTCTAAGAATCTTATCTCTTGCACTTACACTCTAATCTCCATCAAGAACAAAAACATCATTCAAATCAAAGCCGAAATCCCAGAGGTGTCAATTCCCCCAGTGTATGAATCTCATAATGTACTTCATCTGTTGCGAGTATGATCGGAAAATCCGGTTCACAGAACTCCAGCATCACCTGTCTGCACACGCCACACGGCGGGCACAATTCTCTCACACCATCCGCGCCTCCACCCACAATACAGATGGCAGAAAACTCTCGTTCTCCTTCACTGACTGCCTTAAAAATCGCCGTACGCTCCGCACAGTTTGTCGGACCATACGCCGCATTTTCTATATTGCAGCCTGTATATAATGTTCCACTTTTTCCCAGGAGCGCCGCTCCCACTTTGAAATGTGAATATGGACTGTAAGAACAATCTCTTGCTTTCAACGACGCACGGATAAGTTCCTGAATCTTTTTCTCTTCTATCATGTCCATAGCACTTCCTCCTTAAAATTTCCGAATGGTATCTTCAGAATCATCACTCGTCTTGTCAATTGACCGGATCACTACATAATATCCCTGATCTCCACCGATCTGAACAAATACCCTCTCTCCCACTTTATGACCTAAGAGCGCCTTCCCCATAGGTGACTCAATACTGATCAGTCCCTGCATCGAATTGCCCCTGATACTGGTCACAAGGCGGTACTCTTCTGTCTCATCATCTTCTTCAAAATATACCGTCACTGTATTATTGATCCCCACTTCATCCGACTCTGACAGGTCTGACACGATGCGCGCATTCTTCAACATACGCTCCAGATAACGAATCCGGCTTTCGTTACGGTTCTTATCCTGTTTCGCCGCTTTATATTCAAAATTCTCACTTAAGTCCCCCTGGGCTCTTGCCTCTTTGACTGCCTCTAATTCTTTCCTGCGGACAACTAATTTTCGATATTCTATCTCTTCTTTTATCTTCTTAACGTCACTTCGTGTTAACTGCTCACCCATGCTGCCTGATTCCTCCTTGCTTCATGATGCCTGTATTTTTATTTCGTTCATCGTTTCTTATATATTACAACATTTTCCGATAATTGAGAATAAAAAGTATACCTTCTCTCCTGTAATATTTGCATTTTTCCCTGATATGCGTTATTATAATAGTAACTGCGGGGGCAGCGGACCGAAAAAATAAAAAAACCTTTTACTTCACTCGCAGCAGTTCCTCCTCAACCCCTGGAACTTGCTGACCGCTGACAGTGCAGTTATTTTTCCCGGAGAGAACAGGCATTTCGTGATATTGCGGCTGCCTGTTTTCTTTTTCATCATTCAGACTCGACTTATAAGGAGGAAAACCATCTATGACAGATACTCAGATCAAACATATCGTAACGAACCAGCGCGCCTTTTTCCTGACAGGGGTCACCCTTCCCGTGAATTATCGGATACAGACGCTTCTGCGACTGAAAAACGTCATCTTAAAAAGAGAAAAATATATAAATGAAGCTGTAAAAAAGGACTTGGGAAAAAGTGCCTTTGAGACCTATATGTGCGAGACCGGACTTGTCTTAAGTGAGATCAATCATATGCTCAGGCACATCCACTCCTACGCGAAGAAACAGCGGGTACGGACTCCCCTGGCACAGTTTCATTCCCGCAGTTACAAGAAACCATCGCCGTACGGAGTTACATTGATCATGAGTCCATGGAACTATCCATTCCTCCTCACCATTGACCCTCTTGTTGATGCCATCGCAGCCGGAAATACGGCTGTCATAAAGCCCAGTGCGTACTCTCCGTACACAAGTAAAATCATAAAAGAAATTATCGAAGAATGCTTCGACGAAAAATATGTAGCGGTCATTACCGGAGGACGTGCAGAAAATACCTGCCTCTTAAATGAACATTTCGATTACATCTTCTTTACTGGAAGCCAAAATGTCGGCAAAGAGGTCATGCGCCACGCTTCCACGCACCTGACTCCTGTCACACTGGAACTTGGCGGTAAGAGCCCATGTATTGTTGAGAAAAGCGCCAATATCAAATTGGCCGCCAGAAGAATTGTCTTCGGCAAATATTTAAATTGTGGACAGACATGCGTTGCGCCGGATTACATTTACTGCGACCGCAGCATCAAAGAGAAACTAATAAAAGAACTTAAACGACAGATTCAAAAACAGTTTGGAGGAAAGCCATTAAACCGCCCAAACTATGGAAAAATCATCAACGAAAAACATTTTGAGAGACTCTTAGGCCTCATAGATAACTCCAAAGTCGTGCATGGCGGACATGTAGACCTTTCCTCCCTTCGTATTGAACCGACTGTCATGGATAATGTGACTTTTTCGGACGCAGTGATGCAGGAGGAAATTTTCGGTCCTGTCATGCCGGTCCTGACTTACGATTCTTTAGATGAAGCAATACGCAACATCAATGCGCTTCCTCATCCGCTGGCTCTTTACATCTTTACAAATGACAAAGCGGCAGTAAAAAAAGTAACTTCCCGCTGCGGTTACGGCGGAGGCTGTATCAACGATACCATTATCCACCTTGCAACAAGCGAGATGGGATTTGGCGGATTTGGAGCCAGCGGCATGGGGGATTACCACGGCAAAAATGGTTTTGATACATTTACACACTACAAAAGTATTGTGGATAAAAAAACATGGCTTGATCTTCCGATGCGTTATCAGCCCTACACGAGACTAAAAGGAAACCTGATCCACAAATTTCTGAAATAACGTTTCGAACTTTATCTGCAATCTAAAACAGGGGCTTCATGCCCCTATTTTTTCTTTCCTGTCTTTAGTTCTGAAACCACAAGTCCCAACAAAGTCAGTATCGTGCCTGCTACTGCCATCATGGTTATCTTCTCATGCAGTATCAGCACAGAAAACACGACCGTGACTACCGGAACAAGATAGATGTATACACTGCTCTTTAATACGCCCAGCACTTTTGTGGCAAAATTCCATGTCACAAAGCATACGGCAGATGCGCCCAATCCCAGAAAAAAGAAATTAAACACATAGACCGGATTGTAAAAACGCTCCAGACCCAGGTGGAAATCTGAAAATGGCATAAGTGGAAGCATTCCAAGAATACCATACACGAATATTTTTCTGGTAGCCTGTATCGTAGGATAACCATATCCATTGATCTTACGGATAAATATAGAATAGAACGCCCACAATATTGCCGCGCCTACCGCCAACAGATCTCCAATCGGATTCAATTCCATCTTTGCGCCGTTAAAACTGATCAGACTGATGCCCGTCATAGCCACAATAAATCCGATAAAGAAATTGCCTTTTAACTTTTCCTCACCTTTTAAAAATATCTGTGCCAGGATTGCTGTGAAAAACGGAGCCGCTGAGACAACTACGCCTACATTTGATGCAAGTGTGTAAGTAAGCGCCATATTTTCAAATAAATAATAAAGACTCACGCCACTAAGTCCTGCTGCCAAAAACGTAAGTTCCTGCTTCGCCGTCGTCCCTTTCATACGATGTGGATAAGCAAGCCACAGCGCTGCCGTTCCCATAACAAATCTGAAAAATAATATCTCCAAGGGCGCAAAATCCACAAGAAGTACCTTTGTAGATATAAATGTCGTTCCCCAAAACAATACAGTAACTATCGCAGTCAAATGTCCTATGGTGTTTTGATCCTTCATGCCTGTCTCCTTCTTATCTTATGCCCATTCGGGCATACCGTAATTCATGCTTCTTCGAAGCAGGAGCTGCGCAACAAAGTACGCAAACTAATGTACCGATTTTATCATAAAATCTCATTTTTCACAACGCAAAAATTGTACTTCCTGCCCACTCATGATAAAATAATCATACCCATGCAAAGCATCTGAGTTACGGGATGCCCGAATGGATATAAATTGAAACGAAAAATTACACACAAAAAAGGAGAAATAATCGTATGGTCTACACAAGTAAATACTCTTCTGTACTAGGGGAAATAACATTAGCTTCTGACGGAACAGCGCTGACCGGATTATGGTTTGACGGGCAGAAATATTTCGCTTCTACACTTTCGGAACAACCTGTGGAAAAAGATCTACCTGTTTTCGATGATACAAAACGCTGGCTTGACATCTATTTTTCCAGCCAGAAACCTGACTTTACACCGACGCTCTCACTGAATGCATCACCATTTCGCAGGGCAGTCTGGGATATTCTCCTTTCTATCCCTTACGGAGCAACTACGACCTACAAAGAAATTGCTGAAAAAATCGCTGCATCAAATGGAATTGGCACTATGTCCGCGCAGGCAGTAGGTGGAGCTGTCGGGCACAATCCGATCTCCCTAATCATTCCTTGCCACCGGGTAATTGGAAGCAACGGAAGCCTGACTGGATATGCAGGCGGTATTGATAAGAAGGCGGCACTATTGGCACTGGAAAAAAGTAAAATTAAAATGTAAAAATGGTTTACTTTTGCCCTAAAATGACATAGAATACAAAATGTATGTAAATTAAAAGGAGGAAGATTATGAATATTTCACCATTACAAGCAGCCAGATATGAGTATTCCCCAAAACTTCCGGGAATGTTAAGAAACGGTATTTCGAACATTTGTGTCAAAGAAGGAAACGAAACGCAGAGTGCCGCAGATCAGGAAAAAATCAAAGCGCTCTTCCCAAATACTTATGGCAAAAAAGAAATTACTTTTGAACAGGGAAATAATACCTCTGAAGCAAAAAAACAGATTGTCGGCGTTATTCTCTCCGGTGGACAGGCACCAGGCGGACACAATGTTATATGTGGATTATATGATGCTTTAAAAGCAACAAATAAAGAAAATATCCTTTATGGTTTCAAAGGTGGTCCAAGCGGACTTCTGGAAAATGATTATATCGAATTCGATGACGAATATATCGATCAGTACAGAAATACAGGCGGATTCGATATCATCGGTTCCGGCAGAACAAAACTCGAGACAAAGTCACAGTTTGCAATTGTCGCTGATGTATGTAAAGACCTTGGAATTACTGCACTTGTTATTATCGGTGGCGATGACTCCAACACAAACGCTGCTGTCCTTGCCGAATATTTTGCAGCAAACAATACAGGCGTTCAGGTGATCGGATGTCCGAAAACAATCGACGGCGACCTTAAGAATGAGGATATCGAGTGTTCCTTTGGTTTTGACACAGCAACAAAAACATACAGTGCGATGGTCGGAAATATCGCAAGAGACGCCAACTCAGCAAAAAAATACTGGCATTTCATTAAAGTAATGGGACGTGCTGCTTCCCACATTGCTTTAGAGTGCGCACTTAAAACACAGCCAAATATCTGCTTAATCTCTGAAGAGGTTGCCGAAAAGAAAATGTCCCTTTCACAGATTGCAAATTACATCGCCGATGCTGTAGCAGCAAGAGCAGAAAAAGGCATGAACTTCGGTGTTGCGATCATTCCTGAAGGTGTTGTAGAGTTCGTACCTGAATTCTCCACACTGATCAACGAGATCAACGAACTCCTCGCCGGAAGCCAGGCAGATGCATTTAACGCGTCCGCAACATGGGAAGAAAAATATAAATTTATCGAAGAGGGACTGACCAAGGCGTCTATGGATGTTTTCAGACTTCTTCCTGACAATATTCAGCAGGAGTTATGTTTAGAAAGAGATCCGCATGGAAACGTACAGGTATCTCTGATTGAATCAGAGAAATTATTCTCTACTCTTGTAAACGATGTTTTAAACGAAAGAAAAAAAGCCGGCACATACAAAGGAAAATTCAGCACACTTCATCATTTCTTAGGATATGAAGGAAGATGTCCATTTCCGTCTAACTTTGATGCTGACTACTGCTACTCCTTAGGATACAATGCATTCATGCTGATCCAGTACGGCTACAATGGTTATTTATCCAAAATTTCTAATCTTTCCAGACCGGCAGATGAGTGGCTTGCAGGCGGTATGCCGATCACAAAGATGATGAACATCGAGAGACGTCACGGTGAGGACAAGCCAGTTATCAAAAAAGCGCTTGTTGAACTTGACGGCAAACCGTTCAAATACTTCGAGGCTCACAGAGATGAGTGGGCTGTGAACACCTGCTTCATATATCCAGGATCCATTCAGTATTATGGACCATCCGAGATTTGTGACATGACAACAAAAACACTTGCACTTGAACATGAGTAAGAACTGACAACCTGGTTACCTAAATAAAGTGTCAAAATGACCACGCAAATGCGTGGTCATTTTTATTATCGTCTGATTCAGAATCCACTATTCTTCTATGAGCGAATTCCAGTTCTCTTTGATTGA
>CAYOSJ010000049.1:0-4014 GCA_964406595.1 uncultured Dorea sp. | reverse complement strand
TCTGATTCAGAATCCACTATTCTTCTATGAGCGAATTCCAGTTCTCTTTGATTGAACTTTCATATTGTTTAGGTGACATGTGCACAAACTGGCGAAAGCGCTTTGAAAAATATTGTGGAGAGCTAAATCCTAGTTTTTCAGAAATTTCTGCAATAGACATCCTATGATCTCGAATGAGATATTTGGCTTCTTTGATTTTAAGTTCTGTATAACATGTCATAATACTCACGCCATAAACTTTTTTAAAGACTGTAGAAATATAAGTTTTACCATAGCCAAGTTGTTGTGTAATTTCTTCTATCGTCAGATTCCCGTATGTGTGTTTCCGTAACAAGTCCATAATTGCTGCGGCGATATTGTTGTCAAATCTGGATCTTGTTACTGATGACTGCAATTGGCTTGCACCACAATGTGTGACTTTTTTCCGAAACAGTTGAATGATCAATTCCTCAAGTCGCATTTTCACAAGTTGCTGGCTGCCGGGAAGGCTGTTCACTTTTTCCTGAAGGCAATACCGGTTTGGCATCGGCAATTCAAATGCAAGTTCGCCCTCCTGAATAATGGAGTGTATGAGCCCCCGCATTTTATTGGATATCTTAAATACCTGTTCACCCAAAAGTGGCAGCAGTTCAGAATTTGCCACAAAAGATATGATAAACACATTGGAGGGGTGCAGATCATCTGCTCTTATGCTGTGAAATAAATCTGGCGGCAGGAAAATCATGTCTCCCTGTGTTAAAAGGTAATCGTTTCCATCACAAAGAACATACGCATTCCCCCGGTCAATGTACATAATTTCCCAAAAGTTATGGCTTTCTCCATGATATTTGAAATCCTTAGTATATTCAAAATAATGGATGGTGATAAGTTTGGTGATCTCCACCTCTTTTTTAATTGTATGTTCTATATAAGTCGTTGTATCCTTCATATTTTCACCACACTCACGAACAAAAGTATAAGTTTATGATAGCATACTTTATTCCCAAATTCTATATTCCTGCTTATAATTTAATAACAACGCCACAATTACTATCATAATTATTTGGAGGTCGTTATGTCCATTACCGCGATTTTTATGTCTTTGTTCTGTGTCTTTTGCTACACCGGACAAAATTTCTTTAATAAACTCTATGCGATCAATTACACCGGTCCGGCCGGTGCAGAAACCCCTGTATTTGCTGCCGTTTATGGTCTGCTGACTGGCATTGTCACACTGGTCTATAATGGTTTTCAGTTCCAAATCAGCAGTGTAACACTGATATTTGGAATTACCAGTGGTGTGACGCTCTTTATTTTTAACCTGAGCCTTATCAATGCATCTCGCTCCGGTCCTTATGCTTTTCAAAGTGTTATGATGCTTTTTGGCAATACATTACTGCCAATGCTGTTCTGCGTACTTTGGTGGGGAGACAATCTGACCAGACTGCAAATTGTTGGAATTGTAGTTTTGTTAATCTCCTTTGTAATATTTAACCTGAAAGGATTTCGATGGAAAGGAATTAAAAAAGGATATTTTTTATGGGTGGCGCTGCTCTTTCTATCTAACGGCATTTTCGGCATTTTGCTGGATAGTCAGCAACGGCTTATGCAGCAGACACAACGAAACGAGATGATCATCACCACTTTTTTAGTATCCACCCTGGTTTCACTGATTTATCTGGTTATTACGCAGGGAAAACAGGCTCCCAAGGCTTTCTGCATGGGTAAAAAAAATTGGATATTTACTCTGCTCAGCAGTATCTGTGCCGCACTGGCAGTTAATATCCTGATGCTGGCACTGCAACTGGTCCCAGCCTCCATTCTATATACCGTAAATAACGGAGGAGTTCTGATTTTCTGCGCTCTTTTAGGTGCAGTAACACTACACGAAAAACTTGAAAAACACACAATCGCAGGCCTTGTGGTGGCTGTGGCAGGTCTTGTTATTCTAGGAATATAAATTTCTAAAAAACTCCTCAGAACCAAAGTTCTGAGGAGTTGTAAAATCTTTTTGATCAACCTTTTGTCAGTACCCATACAATTGACTTTAGGAAAAACCTGTGGAGTCCATATTCTTGAATCTGTGTAAACTTCTGCCTATCGCTTACTGAACTACAAACATCCAAAACAAGGGATTCTCGAGGCATTTGTCACTTACCTGTTAGTTACTCACATATTTTTATATGTGTGCACACCATCTTCTGGTCATATATTATGCTATCTTTTCCTGTACAAGCGGCAGTTCATATAGTGTATCCGGATCAATATCCAAACACATCGTATTATCTCGATTTCCTCCGACATCCCATGCCAATGTATCATTCATCACCGTACAGGTATCTTTAAAAACAGTGATATCCCTCAGCGGACGAAATACTTCTTTTTCAATCATTTGAGACATATCATAACATATGATTTTACCATCTTCAAAATATACATATACAGAATAATTTTCCATTGGTATTACCTGCACAACTTTGGGGAACATAACTCTCACCTCGCTTTTAAACTAATGGATTGATTCGATTCATCGGTTTATTCTAGCACCATTTCACTTCAATCATTTTTTATTCATCTTTTACCTTCAATCTCAGTTAATAATTCAATTTTTTCTATATTAAAAATCTTTATCAAAAATGGTTTTGTAACGTAATCTTCCGCCCCGGATTCATATCCTGCATGATGTCACCTCATCTCTGCTCATTTACTGTTTATCCGGTTCAAATTGATCCGGATAACTATCACTTCCTTCATATCCACATACACCCATTCTTGGAGAATTACAAATCGGTAATAAAAATTCCGGCTCGTAACATTCTTCCTCTTCATCATCATTTTCCACATCTAAACATTCATCACACCAAAAAGGTACTCCTTCATAATACCCTTCAGGATCAACCCATTTTGCCTCATTTCGTTCACAATTGCTGCAAAGAATTTTCGGCGGATTATTTCGAGATAAAATTATAATTTCGCTATTCTTTTTCTCTCCCTCACGACAACTATGTATACTCAACATCAGTTCCGTTGTTGAACCAAAATCATATTCATAAGAAATAGAATCTCCAACATCCACAACATCTTTTAATCGGTAATTCATATTTTTAGATGGCTCTCCCCAAAATCTGTCTGTAACCGGACAACTCTCATATTGTGTCCCATGAATCGTAAAAGCGCTGAGATGTCCACAGCATTCCACCCAAATATCACGGATAAACTGATCCAGTTCTTTTAACGTAGTATTCTCACTTGTTTCAACAATTAACCAATATGCTTTCGCATATTTACCAGAAATGACAATTTGAAAATATTTACATTTTCTCTTACTTGTTTCCATTGCTAATTTATTTTTTCGTTCTTTACACGTCTCCAAATGACGAAGCATTCCGCTTCTTGTATATTCTTTTCCACAATACTTACAAAATCCTTTTGTTTGAACAGCCATCGTTTTCTCTCCAATCCATCCATTTTTCGTATACAATGTTCTTCATCTAACGATTTTCCCGCCCTCAGGAAAATCGCCTATAATAATCAAAATATACCTTCTATATAGAGTATACCATTATCTTGTAACAAAATACATACAAAAAAATTCCCCAGAACCGAAGTCCTGAGGAGTAATAATTTTTTTGAAATTGTACGTTCTGAAACGTATTCGCTTGAACTATCGCTTGCTGAACTGAAATTAACGTTTAGAGAACTGGGAAGGCTTGATTTTACTTGGTTCTTGAAATATAGTGTTGCAAACACGTTACAAACGCAGGACTTCTCATTGCTCCTCACCATACCTCCCAGACTTCAATTAAGAAATCGGACAGCAAGTTCCTGAATAGCAAGAATCGGACCTTGTGCATATGTTTCTTGGGGATACATTCTTTCCAGACGTTCTGTTTCTTTCATCAAAAAAGGAATCATTTCTACATCTCCTCGAAATCCAATTACCAAGCACAACATAGATCTTAAATATTCATTCCGGATATTGGAGTATTCTTTCATAAGCCAATTGCAACAGTTTTCTTCACAGTGCAAGAAAAA
>CAYOSJ010000048.1:9892-18075 GCA_964406595.1 uncultured Dorea sp. | reverse complement strand
TATGGTAGTTCCAGAGCAGGTATCTGATGCAGACATGGTATTGATGGCCAGAGATATTGCCAAGCAGATCGAGTATGAACTTGAGTATCCAGGTCAGATAAAAGTCAATGTAATCCGTGAATCACGTGTTACAGACTATGCCAAGTAGAGAAGATAAATGTAGAGAATCCCTTACAGACAGACGAAGTGTTTGTTTGTAAGGGATTTTTTAGAATCGGAGAGGTGCGGGAGACAGCCCTTGTCCAAAGAAGAAAAGGAAGATGATGATCATGAGTGATAAAGTCAAACGTGTGAAACGGGAACTGGCTTATGAAGGAACCGTTCTCAAGATGTATAAGGATTATATGGAATTTGAAAATGGGAATAAAGAAGTGTGGGATTACGTTCATCATAATGGTGCGGCGGCAGTAATACCGGTGCTCGACGATGGGAGAATCCTTATGGTAAAGCAATTTCGGAATGCGCTGGACCGTGAGACACTGGAGATCCCGGCAGGAAAACTGGATGATCCGGAGGAACCTGGCATTGTGTGTGCGAAGCGGGAATTGGAGGAAGAGACAGGATACAGTTCCGATAATCTGGAATGGCTCTTAAATATCCGTACAACGGTGGCGCTCTGCAATGAGAAGATAGAACTCTATCTTGCCAGAGACCTGCAGGCATCCAGGCAGCATCTGGATGAGAATGAATATGTGGATGTGCTGGCGTACACAGTGGAAGAACTGAAAGAGAAGATATATCGGGGAGAGATTGAAGACTCGAAGACGATCGCGGCGGTATTTGCTTACGCAGATAAGTATCTGAAATAAGAATATATCATAACCCCCGGCATATAATGAAGTATCTTGAGTGTAAGGAGGGTACCCTTTGAAGATACAGGAGAACAGACGACATTTCGTGTTCGTTTATATGGCGGGGTTTCTGATCGGAATATTATATGCCAATCTGATGTCCGGAGATTACATTACCAGTATCGGGATCTTAGACAATTTCTTTTTGGAACAATATCGGGAGATGGAGATCAATGCCACAGAATTTCTCTGGTATGTTGCATACATCCGCCTGCTTCCGGCAGCGCTGTTGTTCGCTCTTGGCTGTACGAAACTCCGGAAAGGTGTGGCGGTCTTATACATCTTATGGACAGGCTTCTCCAGTGGGATGATACTGGTAGCGGCGGTGATGAAAATGGGAGTCAAAGGCATCATTCTCTGCCTTATCAGCCTGTTTCCACAGATGTTGTTCTATATAGCCGCATATCTGATGCTGCTGTGGTTCTTATATACATATCCGGCTGTGCGCTGGAATCCCTCTAAGACGGTGTGTTTTCTGATGTTCATGGCGGTAGGAATCCTGCTGGAATGTTATATGAATCCGGTCATCATGAAATTGTTTTTGGAAACGCTGTAAGGAACCGTTTATTTCAAAAAATTATCGGAATAATGTAATTCTTCATCATTTGTAATAAACACAGCGTCTACATTTTCCAGTTGATTTATCAGGCTCATCCCCTTCTCATAGCCCATCAAGAAACAAGTTGTACTTAATGCGTCGGCGGTAAGAGAGGAATCGGTGATGATCGTCACGCTGTACAGGTCATTCTGGCGGGGAGCGCCTGTTTTGGGATCCAAAATGTGGTGGTATCTCACACCGTCAATTTCAAAATAACGCTGGTAAATGCCTGTTGTCACAACAGACTGGTCGGCAACCTTTACGGAAGTCACAGGTGTACCTGTTTTGTCAAATGGTTTCTGAATTCCGATATTATAGTCGGAACCGTCGGTTTTGGTGCCGACCGTCAGGATATTTCCTCCCAGATCGATCACAGCATGATGGACGCCGTTGTCCTTCAGATATTCTTTCAGGCGGTCTGCAATGTAACCTTTGGCAATGGCACCTACATCAATGGCGGCGTTTGGATCCGCCAGATGTACGAGATTGTCTTCTATGATAATATTTTTGTAATTCACGTGGCTTACAGCGGAGGCAAGGGCAGAAGCGTCAGGAACCGCCGGAGTCTCTGCCTTAAAGTCCCACAGAGCCGAGGCTGTGCCGATGGTGATGTCGAAAGCACCGTCGGACAGTTTACAGTAATAAAGCCCCTTTTTTAAAAGGGTGATGGTTTCATCAGACACTTCAACCTCTGCGCCTGCGGCATGGTTGATCTTATAGATGTCGCTGTTTTCATTTGTTTTTGAAAAAAGCGTGTCATATCTCTGGCATAACTTTTTGCAGCCATCTAAAACATCCTGATCTACCGGATCTAAGATCTGTACGCGGATAACCGTGTCGAACAATGTGTCGTTGTAAGTCAGATCTTCTTCGCTCGGAAGCGAGGAGCATCCGCATAATAAAAGCAATGTGCTGCACAAAAGAGCAGTTAATCTTCTAAGTCTCATAAATATACCTCTTATTTTTCGTAAATGCTTTTTCTTTGTTTTTTGAAATATTTTTTTCCGTAAAATATACAATCATATTTATTATAACATGGAATATATACCGTGAAAAGGTAGGAAAATGGAAAAAACGAATGGGAATCGAACATGTGTTGCATACCCTTCGCTGTTGTGCTAGAATAGAGCGTAGAGAGGTATGGAATATGAAGACAGGGTTTAAGAAAAAAGATATTGTAGTAGTCATTGTGATTCTTGTAGTGGCATTTCTGGCGTTTTTGCTTCATGAGATGATAGGTGCAAAGGCGGCAGGCGCAGTTACCGTGAAAGTGAATGGAGAGATTGAGGGAGTTTACAGTCTCGGAGAGGATCAGACGATAGAGATCAATGGAGGATCCAATATCCTTGTGATCAAAAATGCAAAGGCGGATATGGTAGAAGCAGATTGTCCGGACAAACTGTGCGTGAAGCAGAAACCGGTGTCTAAGAATAAGGAGAGTATCATCTGCCTTCCGAATAAAGTAGTCGTGGAGATTGACAGCAGTGAGAACAGTAAATATGATGCTGTTGCGAACTAGGAGGCGTCTTGAAGAACAGAGTAGCATATTTTGGAATGTTTACAGCGCTTGCGCTGATATTCAGTTATGTAGAGACCCTGATCCCGATTTCTTTTGGGATTCCCGGGGTAAAGTTAGGGCTTGCAAATCTGGTGATCGTGATCGCGCTTTACAAGATACCCCTTAAGGAAGTCTATCTTCTTTCGGTGACGAGAGTCTTTCTTTCCGGGTTTATATTTGGAAATTATTTTAGTATCTTATATAGTCTGGCAGGAGGATTATTAAGTCTTACTGTAATGGCATTTCTGAAGAGAGACGGCGGGTACAGCGTCATGGGAGTCAGCATGGCAGGCGGAGTGGCGCACAATGTGGGACAACTGATAGTCGCCATGCTGGTGGTGGAGACGTTCAGTGTGGCTTATTATGTGCCGGTGCTTTTGGTGGCAGGAATACTGACCGGCTTTTTGATCGGAGTCATTACAGGACAGATGTTAAAAAGGCTTCGGAATGTGAAATTTAAATGATCTGGGAGGAATTATGATATCTTATATAAAGGGAGAACTGGCGGCGCTGGAAGAAGATAAGGTCATCGTAGATGTAGGAGGCGTCGGGTACGGCATCTTCATGTCGGTTCAGGCGATCAGCCTGCTGCCGCCTGTTGGAAATACAGTGAAACTTCATACGTATCTGAATGTAAAAGAAGATGCCATGCAGCTGTTCGGATTTCTTACAAGGGACGATCTCAAGGTATTTAAATTACTGATCGGGGTCAGTGGCATCGGCCCTAAGGGAGGACAGTCCATTCTGTCAGTCCTCTCACCGGACGATCTGCGGTTTGCAGTCATGGCAGGAGATGTAAAAGCCATCTCTTCTGCACCGGGGATCGGAAAGAAGACGGCGGAGAAGCTGATCGTGGAACTGAAAGATAAGTTAAGTATCGAAGATGTGCTGGAGCATGCTGTAAGCGGCGCAGATGTAAGAATGGAGGGACAGCCACAGGCTGCAAATACCGAGATCCAGAGTGAGGCAGTGCAGGCGCTGGTCGCACTCGGGTATGGCAGTACAGAAGCACTGAAGGCAGTGAAACAGGTAGAGATCACTTCCGATATGACGGTGGAGGATTTGTTGAAGAAATCCTTAAAATATATGATGTTTTAGGGGAGCAGTATGGGCAGAAGAATTATTACAACGGAAAATCTGGAAGAGGATATAAAGATCGAAGGCTCGCTTCGTCCGCAGTTTCTGTCGGATTATATCGGACAGGAGAAAGCAAAAGAGACATTGAAAGTCTATATTGAAGCAGCGAAGGAACGGGGAGAATCGTTGGACCATGTATTGTTTTACGGACCTCCGGGGCTTGGAAAAACGACCCTTGCGGGGATCATCGCGAACGAAATGAAAGTACATATTAAGATCACCTCCGGTCCCGCGATTGAGAAACCGGGTGAGATGGCAGCGATTCTTAATAATCTGCAGGAGGGTGATGTACTATTTGTGGACGAGATTCACAGACTGAACCGTCAGGTAGAAGAAGTGCTTTACCCTGCCATGGAGGATTATGCCATTGATATTATGATAGGAAAAGGTGCAAGCGCCCGCTCTATAAGATTGGATCTGCCCAAATTTACACTGGTAGGTGCAACGACGAGAGTTGGTATGCTGACGGCGCCTCTAAGAGACCGGTTTGGCGTAGTGCACCGTCTGGAATTCTATACGATAGAGGAACTGAAAGTGATCATCTGCCGCTCGGCAGAGATGTTAGGAGTAGGGATCGATGAGAAGGGTGCTTATGCGCTGGCGAGACGTTCCAGAGGGACACCGAGACTTGCCAACCGACTGTTAAAGCGTGTTCGTGATTTTGCCCAGGTAAAATATGAAGGCTATATTACGGAAGACGTAGCGAACTATGCGTTGGATCTCCTGGATGTGGATAAGGAAGGGCTTGATCAGACAGACCGGAACCTTCTGGAGACGATCATAGAGAAATTCGACGGCGGTCCGGTGGGGCTTGATACGTTGGCGGCTGCCATTAGTGAAGATTCGGGGACGATTGAAGATGTGTATGAACCGTATCTTTTAAAGAATGGATTCTTGCAGAGGACGCCAAGAGGACGGATCGTGACCGAAAAAGCGTACGGGCATTTGGGAATTTCTTGCGGAAATGGTGAAAAATAGTTGGAATTTCAGAAGAATTCGTTTATAATGAGGACAGATATTAGAAAGTTAGAATTTGTGGGAGGCTTCTATGGCATCATCAAAGAATTATACAGAGGTATTAATAGGCGGGAAGGTATTTACATTAAGTGGATTTGAGAGTGAAGATTATCTGCAGAAAGTATCTACTTATCTGAATCATAAGATTGAAGAGTGTTCCAGTAGCGAAGGATACCGCAAACAGAGCGCGGAGACGAGAAGCGTGCTCCTTGCCCTTAATATCGCTGATGATTATTTTAAGGCGAGAAAGCAGGGAGGAACTCTGGAGAGTGATATCGAGGCGAAGGACAAGGAGATGTATGACTTGAAGCATGAGTTGATCTCTGTGCAGATTAAACTTGAGAATGCGGATAAGGCGCTGGACAAGTTGAAAGAAGAGAACAAGGGGCTTCAGATGAAGATTGTTCAGTTAGAAACAGAGATGAAGAATAAACGTAAATAACAAATGAGGCTGTCCGTGAGGCAGCCTTTTTTAAGGAATATTCATTGCAAGGAGCATTTATGAGAAAAAATGATGTAGAGATACTGGCGCCGGCAGGTTCGCCAGAGTGTGCGCGCGCAGCCATTGCCGCAGGAGCAGATGCAATCTATATCGGCGGACAAAGATTTGGAGCGAGAGCCTATGCTGAGAATCCGAAAGAGAATGAACTTCTGGAATTGATTGACGAGGTGCATGTCCATGGGCGGAAGATCTATCTGACAATTAATACATTATTGAAAAACAAAGAACTGGAAGAACTGTATGATTATCTGCTGCCATATTACAAGCGGGGGATTGACGCAGTCATTGTACAGGATATCGGAGTCATGCAATATGTGCGGAAGCATTTTCCGGGACTTCCTTTGCATGTGAGTACACAGGCTGCTGTAGTAGAAGCGCGGGGAGCGAAGTTTTTTGGAAGACTGGGTGCACAGCGGATCGTGCCGGCGAGAGAGTTGTCTCTTGCTGAGATCCGGAAGATGAAGGAAGAGACAGGGCTTGAGATCGAGTGTTTTATCCATGGCGCTATGTGTTACTGTTATTCGGGGCAGTGTCTTTTAAGCAGTATGATCGGAGGCAGAAGCGGTAACAGAGGACAGTGTGCACAGCCATGCCGTCTTTCTTATAGTGTGAATGGGAAAAAACCTCAGGATATCTTAAGTCTGAAGGATATGTGCACTATTAAACTTTTGCCGGAGTTAATGGAAGCGGGGATTGATTCTTTCAAGATCGAAGGGCGTATGAAACAGCCGGAGTATGTGTATACGGTGACGAAGATGTACCGGAAATATGCGGATCTGTATCTTACAAAGGGAAGAGAAGGATATCAGGTATCGGCGGAAGACAAAAAGATCCTTGAAGAAGCCTACAGGCGAAGAGGGTATATTGACGGTTATTATAAGCGTCAAAACGGCCGTGAGATGATTTCTCTTAAGAGGCCGGAAGGAAAGAAAGAAGAGACGTCTGTCTCCAGAGATTATAAAACAAAAGAAAAAATTAATGGAACTTTAATACTTTCCGAAGGAAAACGTGTTAAACTGTCTATGGAATATCATGGAAAGACATTTGCATGTGCGGTGGAAGTGACGGGAGATGAGGTGCAGAGCGCGTTAAAAGCGCCTCTTGACCGGGAGCGGATCGAGAAACAGATGCGAAAGACCGGAAATACAGAGTTTGTATTCGATCAACTTAAGATCCAGATAGAAGGAAATGTGTTCCTGCCGATGCAGTCTCTTAATGAACTTCGGAGAGAAGGGCTGGCTGCACTTCGAGAAAGGATTCTTCAGAAGTATCACAGAGAGCAGATTTCCAATGGCGATTGCAGTGAACGGAAAATTTCCTATGCGCATGTGTTGACAAATGATAGTGTATTGACAGATAGCGATGTGTTGGTGGACAGTGAACTTCAGATATCTGTACAAACAAAGGAACAGTTTCAGGCGGTTCAGAAAGAAGCAGAAAATGAGGCGGGAATCTGTCGTGTCTATGTAGACGGCGAGATTGGTTTTTCAGAAAATGTTTTAAAGTCAGTGGAACATTTGCAGAAGAGTTCCGTAGAAGTGTATATGACCATGCCATACATTTTCAGGGACAGGGCAAGGAAATATTACGAGACGGTTTACGAGAATCTTTATGTTTATTATGACGGTGTTTTGATCCGAAACTGGGAGAGTTATGAATGGCTGAAGGAAAAGGGATATGAGAAGTCCATCGTATCGGATTACAACCTGTATGTGTTTAATCGGGAGAGTCAGGAGTTTATAAAGGAGACAGGAATTTCCATGTATACGTCTTCACCAGAACTTCATTATAAGGAACTAAAAGGGCTGGGAGGACAAGGGATTTTTATCGCGTATGGATACCAGCCGGTGATGATCACTGCCAACTGTATCCGCAGGACAAGCGAAGGGTGCCGTTTCGAAGGCATAAAGGGGAAAGTAAGACCGAGAAATACAGGGGAAGAAAGACTTCTGTGGATGACAGACAGATATCAGAAGAAATTTGCAGTTAAAAATTACTGCAAATACTGTTATAATGTTATGTATAACTGCGCGCCGCTCTTCCTGGCAGATATGGCGTGTGAGGTGCAGTCGCTGAACCCTTCGGGGATCCGTCTGGATTTTACGATAGAACGGGAGGAAAGAACGCGGGAAATGATCCGTTTATACCGAAAAGCGTTTCTTGACCATGAAAAAATAGAGACGCCTGATATGGAATATACAAGGGGACATTTTAAAAGGGGAGTAAAGTAGGTGGAAATTTGGTAAATATTATTGTAGAAGTATCAAAATATCTGATGATCATATTGATAACCATGTATTCGTTTCTGTGTTTCAGCATTTTTGGATATGTGGATCCTGATAAAAAGAAGAGCCTTCTGTTAAGGCAAAATATCCTGATGTTTATGATACAGCTTGTCGCATATATGGTGATGTATCTTGAAACGGAGGATGTGAGACTCCTGGCGTTCTATCTGATGCAGGTGGTACTGTTTGCGGCTGCGATTATTTTGTATACGAATATCTATCCGAGAGTTTCAAG
>CAYOSJ010000048.1:7857-9792 GCA_964406595.1 uncultured Dorea sp. | reverse complement strand
ATGCTGGGATTTACCATTGCAGGAATCAATATTCAGCCGTCAGAACTTGTAAAAATTGTATTTGTATTCTTTGTGGCATCCAGTTTCAAAGAGTCGCTGGAGTTTAAGAATATTGTGATCACAACGGCGTTGGCTGCCTTCCATGTACTTATTTTAGTGGCATCCAAAGATTTAGGGGCGGCACTGATTATATTTGTGGTATATCTGGCTATGCTTTATGTAGCGACAAGACAGCCTCTGTATGTGGTGGCGGGCTTAGGTGCAGGAAGTGTGGCATCGGTGGTGGCGTATAAACTTTTTAACCATGTGCGTGTCCGTGTGCTGGCATGGAGAGATCCGTTTGCTGCTTATGACAGCGGCGGTTATCAGATCGCCCAGTCTTTATTTGCTATCGCTACGGGAAGTTGGTTTGGCATGGGACTGTACCAAGGGTCACCGGAGACGATCCCGGTCGTGGAGACAGATCTTATATTCTCGGCGATCGCAGAGGAAATGGGACTGATCTTTGCACTGTGTATCATATTGATCTGTGTAAGTTGTTATGTGATGTTTTTAAATATTTCCATGCAGTTACACTCATTGTTCTATAAACTTGTTGCTCTGGGACTTGGAACCTGTTATATCTTTCAGGTATTTCTTACCATCGGAGGAGTGACCAAGTTTATTCCCCATACCGGCGTAACGCTGCCGCTTGTAAGTTATGGCGGAAGTTCACTTGTAAGTACGGTGATCATGTTTGCGATTATTCAGGGACTGTATATATTAAGGGAAGACGAGGAAGAAAAGATTGAAAGAAAGAAAAAGGAAAGGCTACGAGCAGAGAGAAGCAGACAGGAAGATAAAGCGCGCAGAAGAACTCCTGGAGATGTCCGGAAAAGAACGCAGGGCGGCCGACCGGAAAGAAAGGGCGAAGCGAAAGAAAAAGCGCGCACGAAACAAAGAGTTCGCTAGAGTTACTTATGCATTTGTGACACTTTTTATCGTCATGATGGGGTATCTTGCTTATTTTAACATTGTAGACGGTCGGGAGATCGTGCGAAGTCCGTACAATGCAAGGCAGGATTCTTTTGCCGACCGGGTAGTACGAGGTAAGATTCTTGATAAGAATGGCAATATACTGGCGCAGACCAATGTGGCGGAAGATGGAAGCGAGTACCGGGAGTATCCTTATGGAAATATGTTCGCTCATGTGGTAGGCTATACGGCACAGGGAAAGACAGGGTTAGAGTCGTATAGTAATTTTGATCTTCTGACTTCTAATGCATTTTTTTTAGAGAAGATTAAAAATGAATTTCAAGATAAAAAGAATATCGGTGATAATGTAGTCACGACACTGGATGCGGGGATCCAGGAAGCGGCGTATGATGCTCTTGGCAGTTACAAAGGTGCTGTTGTGGTAATGGAGCCAACGACAGGGAAAATACTCGCCATGGTGTCCAAACCGGATTATGACCCGGCAACGGTAGCAGAAAACTGGGAATTCTTAAGTACAGACAGTGATAACAGTGCTCTTCTAAATCGTGCAACACAGGGAAAATATGCGCCGGGTTCTACATTTAAGATTGTAACGGCACTGGAATATATGCGAGAGAATGGAGATTGTGACAGTTATTTTTATTCCTGTCCGGGAGAGATTACGGTGGCGGATACAACGATTC
Organism: uncultured Dorea sp.; assembly: GCA_964406595.1. Taxonomy (GTDB): domain Bacteria; phylum Bacillota; class Clostridia; order Lachnospirales; family Lachnospiraceae; genus CAPEBR01. The sequence goes on along the minus strand of CAYOSJ010000048.1, from coordinate 8,134 downwards.
AGTGTTATAACGGAGCTGTTCATGGAGATGTAAGTTTTAGGGATAGTTTTGCCTATTCCTGTAACGGGGCATTCTGTAACATCGGATTGACACTGGATATTCCCAAATTCCGGGATACAGCAAAGGATCTGTTATTTAATTCTAAATTGCCGTGTGCTCTGGATTACAGTAAGAGTGAGTTCCAATTAGAGGAAGGCGCAACAGATGGAGCCCGTATGATGACGGCGATGGGACAGGGCGAGACACAGGTCAGCCCGTATCACATGGCGCTCATCAC
>CAYOSJ010000048.1:0-7757 GCA_964406595.1 uncultured Dorea sp. | reverse complement strand
CAGGAAAAAGACCACTCCTGGTTTGTAGGCATGTCCAATGTGGACAATCCGGAACTGGTAGTGAGCGTGCTTATAGAATCCTCTGATGGAGCCGGAAGCGCTGTGAATATCGCGAAACAGATATTTGATGCCTATTATTATTAGGAGGCCTGCCGGAACACACAGCAGGGCTTAGGAGAAAGGAAAGTGGCGGTATGCGATATTATAAGGGACTTTATATGTCCGACAGCCTTCAGAAAAAGAAAGAAAAGATCTTCCGAAGGCTTGAAAAAGGGAAACTGCAGATGGACGTCTATCTTGTCACTCTGCCTGAAAATGAGCGAAACCAGTTGGAGATCTTCAACAGCAACCTTCTTTTGCAGCCGGATTTTCCGAAAAAAGACTATTTTATTGTGGGGATCATAAAAGGTTATGATGAAGCAGTAGAATTAGTGGAAGAAATCACGAAAGAGGTGTATAATGAGACAAAAGGTGCGGATATCCGTTCCTATATATTAAAAAAAGAGCAGGAAGGGTAAGGATGCTACATATCGTATGTTTGATCTTAAAAATTACAGGCATCATATTGGCAGTGATATTGGGAATATTAATATTGCTGACAGGGATTGTTCTTTTTGTGCCCGTGCGCTATGAAGCGACAGGAAAAAGCAGCGGGGATATGACGTCTCTGAAAGGAAAAGTAACGATCACCTGGCTGCTGCATTTTGTCCGTGTAGATATTCTTTATAAGAATCAGAAACTCAAGTGGAGAGTACGGTTTGCATGGATGAAGAGGAACAGCGGACAGACAAAGGAGGACACAGGGTATGAACGTAAAGTTAAAGAAGAATATGAAGAAATTAAAGAATATGAAGAGATTAAAGAAGATGAGGAAACTAAAGAGATCGCTCCAGCAGTTCCGGAAATTGAGGAGAAGATACCTGAAGCACGCGAGGAAAGCAGGGAAGATGCATTCTCTGAAAGACCGCGAACGGATGCTCAAGAAAGGGAAAGCGCTCCTGAAAAAAGGAAAGGGATCGGCGAAAAGATTCAAAAAATTCTTGAGAAGATAAGAGATTTTTTTAAAAAGATAAAATATACTTTCCAAAAGATGTGTGATAAAATAAAAATGTTATCACAGAAAAAAGACAAGATTTTAGAATTTCTTCAGGATGAGACGCATGTAGCGGCATTTAAGAAAGCAAAGAAAGAGATGTTCGCTCTTTTGAAACGTCTGAATCCGAAGAAACTGAAATTGAATGTCTCGTATGGTTTTGAAGATCCATACCGGACAGGTCAGGTACTGGCCGGACTTGGCATATTATATCCTTTCATCGGGGAGAATGTAGACATCACGCCGGATTTTGAGAGACAGATATTAAAAGGCAATGTGTATATAAAGGGAAAACTGCATGGGTATTATTTCCTTATTCCGTGCTGGAATCTCTTCTGGAGCAGGCAGGTGCGGACCACATATAAGCATATCAGGAATTTTGAGTTATAAGATTAAGATCGTATTAGGAGGAACAAAGTATGGCAGACAGTAATTTTAAAGGAACGGTAGAAGCGCTGTTTCATGGAATGGACGGAGTGATCACGTCCAAGACAGTGATAGGAGAGGCGATCCACATCGGTGATACGATCATCCTTCCTCTTGTGGACGTATCTTTCGCAGTAGGAGCTGGTGCATGGAACGGTGACAAGAAGGAAAAGGGAGCCGGCGGTATCGGCGGCAAGATGACGCCGTGTGCAGTCCTCGTGATCCAGAATGGCCAGACCAGGCTTGTAAATATCAAGAATCAAGATACGGTTACCAAGATCCTTGACATGGTTCCGGATGTCGTAGACCGTTTTACGGCGGGAAGAGGTTCTGATATGACAGAAGATGACGTCATGGACATCTTAAATGAAGAGACGGAAGAATAAGCGGTTAAAATCAGGAGATCTTCCGGTACTACTTAAAGGCGGTATGCATAGAATAATAGAAAGCGGCAGCGTTAAGAGAGGTGTATGCCTTGAAACGTGTGATTGGATTTGCTCTGTTCTGGGTGGCGGCAGGCATGATATTAGCCCTGCTCCTGCCGAATACATTTGTAGAAGTGCTTTGTATCATTTTGTGCATTTTAGCCGGATATAATTTATTTTGCTGTTAATGTTCAGAAAATAAGAAATAATACTTGCATTCTGGAAAATCTTCTGCTAGAATATCATTGTTGTGAGTTCGCAGGAAACGGACTATTATGAGCGTTAGGAGGTGCAGTCATGGCTAAATGTGCTATTTGCGATAAGGGTGCTCACTTTGGTAATCATGTAAGTCACTCTAATAGAAAAACACCAAAGATGTGGAAATCAAACGTTAAATCCGTTCGTGTCAAGACAGAGAACGGCGGAACAAAGAAGATGTATGTTTGTACTTCTTGCTTAAAGTCAGGTAAAGTTGAACGTGCATAAAGTTAAGTAAATGAACTCAGATTTCAGTTTGAAATCTGGGTTTTTTTCGTTCCCTGGCATTTTATGTTTGTAATATAAGAAGAAACAGAGTATAATATGATTGTTAAATTGCGTAAATATACTTTTAAGTATTGGAGGTTTTATTATGAAAGGTTGTATGAGTACGGATCACGGCATTATTACAATTGATTCTGAGGTCATTGCAAAATATGCCGGCTCGGTGGCAGTGGAGTGTTTTGGTATCGTAGGTATGGCTGCGGTAAGTATGAAGGATGGATTCGTTCATCTTCTGAAACGTGCAAGCCTCACCCGCGGGATTCAGGTGGATATTTCCGAGGAGAATCACGTAACTCTCGATTTTCATATTATCGTTGCATACGGCGTAAGCATTTCTGCGGTAACAGATAATCTGATCAGCAATGTGAAATACCGTGTGGAAGAATTCTCAGGAATGCCTGTAGATAAGATCAATATCTATATCGAAGGCGTAAGAGTCATCGATTAGTTACAAGGAGGAACAAGGGAAGTGGCGACGAAAACGATTAATGCGAAGATGCTCGCAAAGATGTTTCTTGCGGGTGCACAGAATATAGAAGCGAAGAAAGAGTTTATCAATGAACTGAATGTATTTCCGGTGCCGGATGGTGATACGGGAACCAATATGTCCCTGACGATCATGGCTGCGGCAAAGGAAGTGATGGCTCTTGATAAGCCGAAGATGGAAGAACTGGCGAAGGCAATCTCTTCCGGTTCTTTAAGAGGGGCAAGAGGTAACTCAGGTGTCATCCTGTCTCAACTTTTTCGTGGATTTACAAAAGCGATCCGTGAGGAGAAGGAAATCGACGTTGCAGGACTTGCAGCAGCATGTCAGAGAGCCCGTGATACAGCATATAAGGCGGTCATGAAGCCGAAAGAAGGAACGATCCTTACAGTGGCAAGCGGAATCGCAAAAAAGGCGGCAGAGATGGCTCTGGAAACAGAAGATATGGAGGAGTTTATCCCGGCAGTCATTGCCTATGCAGATGAAGTACTTGCGAAAACGCCGGATATGCTTCCTGTGCTTAAGGAGGCAGGAGTTGTGGACTCCGGCGGACAGGGACTTTTAGAGGTGCTCCGGGGCGCTTATGATGCATTTCTCGGGAAAGAGATCGATTACAGTGCGATCGCGCCAGGTGCAGGGGCAGGAACGGTTAAGGGTAACGTGCAGGAAGCTGCGGATATCAAATTTGGATATTGTACAGAGTTTATCATCCTGGCAGAGAAGGAATTTACAGAGAAGGATGAGAGAGAGTTTAAGGCATATCTTTCTTCTATCGGTGATTCCATCGTGTGCGTTGCAGATGATGAAGTAGTTAAGGTTCATGTGCATACGAATGACCCGGGACTGGCGATCCAGAAAGCGCTTACTTTCGGTCAGCTCTCCCGCATGAAGATCGATAATATGCGAGAAGAACATCAGGAGAAATTAATCCGTGATGCGCAAAAAGCGGCAGAAGAGCAGAAAGCGGCAGAAGAAGAAACGCCTGTCGAGCCTGAAAAAGAGATGGGATTCATCGCCGTGTCGATCGGAGAAGGCATGAATGACATTTTCAGAGAGTTGGGAGCAGATTATATTATCGAGGGCGGACAGACAATGAATCCGAGTACAGAGGATATGCTGAACGCGATCGAGAAGGTAAATGCAAAGAGCATCTTTATCCTGCCGAATAATAAGAATATCATTCTTGCGGCAAATCAGGCAAAGGCGCTTGTAGAAGATAAGGAGATCATCGTGATCCCGACAAAGACTGTTCCGCAGGGAATCACTGCGATCATCAACTTCATACCGGATGTTGACGCTCATACGAACGAAGAGACCATGTTAGAGGAGATCAAGCATGTCAGATCCGGGCAGGTGACTTACGCGGTACGTGATACGCGCATTGATGACAAAGAGATCCACGAAGGCGATATCATGGGAATTGGCGACAGTGGGATCCTGGCAGTCGGAAAAGATGTGGCGGAGACGACGAAGGAGATGCTTTCTATCCTTGTAGATGAGGATTCTGAACTTATCAGCCTGTACTACGGCGAAGAAGTACAGGAGGAAGATGCAGAGGCGTTTGCGGCAGAGATTGAAGAATTGTATCCAGATGTGGATATTGACGTACATTCCGGCGGACAGCCGATCTATTACTATGTACTGGCGGTAGAATAACAGTAACTATATGATTGAACAGACAAAGATCCGAGAACTGAAGGGCATCGGGGCGAAGACGGAGAAACTTTTTGAAAAATTAAATATTTACACAGCAGGAGATCTGCTCCGGTATTATCCAAGAGGTTATGATGTATATGAAGAGCCTGTGCCGGTCAGTGAACTGGAAGAGGGCAGGGTCATGACTGTGACCGGTATGCTTTTTGGACGGATACAGGTGTCGGGGACGAGGCGGATGCAGGTGACGACGGCTTATGTAAAAGATCTTACAGGAACGCTCCCGGTTGTGTGGTTCAATATGCCCTTTCTTAAAAATACGCTGGCAAAGGGCGGGCTGATCACGCTTCGAGGCAGGATCAATGCCAGAAAGAACGGCATGACGATGGAACACCCGGAGATTTTCTATCCCAGTGAGAAATATGAGGAAAAACTTCATTCCCTGCAGCCAATCTATGGACTGACTGCGGGCGTTTCTAATAATCTGGTGTCAAAAACCGTAAAACAGGTCATTGACGGACTGGATCTGAGCAGGGACAGAATGCCAGGGGAACTGCGGTTAAAATATGGTCTTGCAGAGTATAATTATGCGATCAGAGGGATTCATTTTCCGGAGGATAAGGAAGTATTTTACCATGCCAGGGAGCGTCTGGTGTTTGATGAATTTCTGGAACTTATCTTATCTCTTCGGAAGTTAAAAAATACCAATGAGCGGACCGCCAATGAGTATATCATTCCCCGCCATGAGGGCGTGGAAGCATTTATCAGGAAACTCCCGTATGAATTGACAGGCGCACAGAAAAAGGTCTGGGATGAGATCGCAGAAAATATGGAAAGCGACACGGTGATGTCTCGCCTGATACAGGGAGATGTAGGCTCAGGTAAGACGATCGTGGCCGTGTTAGCGCTTATGAATGTGGCGTTAAATGGCTATCAGGGTGCGATGATGGCGCCTACAGAGGTGCTGGCGAGACAGCATTACGATTCCATCACAACATTATTTGAAGAATATGGGATTCCCATTAAGGTGGCTCTTCTCACCGGCTCTATGACGGTGAAGGAGAAGCGTAAGGTCTATGACCGGATCGAATGTGGGCTTGCAAAAATTATCGTGGGAACCCACGCACTGATCCAGGATGCGGTATTTTATGACAACCTGGCGTTGGTGGTAACAGATGAGCAACACCGTTTCGGTGTGAAACAGCGGGAAAAGTTTGCAAAAAAAGGTGGCGTGCCCCATGTGCTTGTCATGAGCGCGACGCCGATTCCGAGAACCCTCGCCATCATTTTGTATGGCGATCTGGATATCTCTGTCATCGATGAACTTCCGGCGAACCGTCTGCCTGTCAAGAACTGTGTGGTAGATACCGATTACCGTCCGACGGCTTATGAGTTCATGAGAAAGCAGATCGCAGAAGGCAGGCAGTGTTATATTATCTGCCCGATGGTGGAGGAGAGCGAGGCTCTGGAAGTAGAAAATGTGATCGACTATGCCCGTGGACTGCAGGCGAAGATGGGAGAAGGCATTACTGTGGACTGTCTGCATGGACGGATGAAACAGGCGGAAAAAGATGAGATCATGGAGCGTTTTGGACGGAATGAATCTCAGATTCTTGTATCAACTACGGTGATCGAAGTCGGAATTGATGTACCGAATGCCACGGTGATGATGATCGAAAATTCTGAGCGTTTTGGACTGGCACAGCTGCACCAGCTTCGGGGACGTGTAGGACGGGGGGCACATCAGTCTTATTGTATATTTATGAGCAGTTCAAAGTCAAAAGAGACGAAAGAACGTCTGGATATCCTGAATAAGACTAATGACGGCTTTCAGATCGCAAGTGAAGACTTAAGGCTTCGGGGACCGGGGGATATATTCGGTATCCGCCAGAGCGGACTTTTAAATTTACGGCTAGGAGACATCTATCAGGATGCAAAGATCTTGCTGCAGGCTCAGGAAGCTGCCGACTGGTTTTATAAAAATAAAAATGAATGTTTGCAGGAAATGTCAGATTATGAAGGAACTTCCAGTGTAATAATCTAATTCCTCCATATACTATCCTTGTAACAACGATAAAGTTACAAAGATACAAAAAGGAGGAATGAAAAAATGGCAAATCGTTCAACAAACAGAGCAGCAGTACCTGAAGCAAAGGGTGCACTTGACAAATTCAAATATGAGGTTGCAAGCGAACTTGGAGTACCGTTAACAGACGGTTACAATGGAGACCTGACTTCCAAACAGAATGGTTCTGTTGGTGGTTATATGGTTAAGAAGATGATCGAACAGCAGGAGAAACAGATGGCTGGCAAGTAAGCTGCCGGTGATGAACAAGGTATGAAAAAAGAGCAGGGCTATTTATAGCCTATGCTCTTTTTTCATGTTCTTTACTACAGGTATCCATACTTCATATTGTGCATTTTGTGGGTCTGGATTCAGGTAAACCTCAACATCGGGAGCATTGCCATATTCGTATCCCGATGTTGGCAGCCATTCTGTTACGATACGTCGTTCTAATTCCTGAATAGACTGATTGGTGCCCTCTCCAGAAAATATTGCCCATGTAGCCGCTGGCACAATGTATTCTTCAAGGTCATCCTTTGCCTGTGAAGTTGATACCGCAATATAATACTTCCACGGTTCTGTATCATTACAGGTGCTGATGCCAAGCACTCCCATAGGTGGCGTATCCATCATGCCGATCAATCTCTGCAATGTTCCGTTCATAGAGATTTCCTGCCACTTTGGAGGGATAACTGTAAAATTTTTTTCAATATCCTTATGAAGCGGCACAGATACACCTACAATACGGAATGCATCTTTTGTTTCAATTCGATAATTCATTTCTTCCACTCCTTTAACTGTAATTTTAAATAAGATAGGTGGAAAGGATTTTACGGATACGCCCCCATTTTTAACAGCAGATGGGGCGATTCCGTGAACAGACTGAAATGCTCTGTTAAATGCAGTAGGGGAATTATATCCATATTTTCCTGCCACATCAATGATTTTCATGCTTTTACCCTGTAAGTCTACAGCGGCAAGTGACATTTTCCTCCTACGTATATATTCGGATAAAGAAATCCCTGCCATATAGGTAAACATTCTCTGAAAATGATAAGAAGAACAACA
>CAYOSJ010000047.1:0-18175 GCA_964406595.1 uncultured Dorea sp. | reverse complement strand
GAGATGAGGTAAAGTGGAACGGTCTTGCGTTGTAATGATAGATCTGCGGGCTTTCCTGTATGTTTCTAAATAGTTTTATTGCACTAACTTTCTATCTCTCTCCCAAACCACTCTCGCACGTATTGATCCCACTCCTGATCCAGTCCTTTTTCCATCGTAAATGTATTCATAGATGTTCCGGTGATGCAGCAGAGTTCTTTGCCATCGTAGCGGAGGTTTAAGTATAGTCCCTGGATTTCTTCCGGGCGGAAGGAGAGTTCATGTCTGGTAAGAAAAGCGGGAAATTCTTCGCGTGGAAGGGAAAGAGTGATCTTAAAGTTTAAGGGAGTCCGCTTGCCTTTGATAATGGAGAAAAAGAAGTTCTGCACATCCCTCCAACAGGAATAGTCCTCCTCCGGGGCATGGTCAAAAAAGTCTTTTCGCAGTTTCCCATCCACATGGAATGTATTATAAGTCGTTACTTCTCCTTCGATAAATGAAAACTTGTGAAATGTAGGCATGAGAAGCAGATGCGACATGCTTGTTTTCGCATTCAGTTCCAGTATTGTCATAGAATCTCCTTTGCAGTTGGTAATATTTTTATCATTATAGCAGGAAAAGAGAAAGAATGCACGTTAAGTTTGACTTTTACTCAATAAAATAGTAAACTCAAATCGAGTATGTTTACTTATGGAGAGCAGTTTGTGGACTGCATCAGACCGGGAGATAAAGTATGGAAAGAAAACAACAGGAAGAAAGAGACAGGGTTTTAAAATTTGCTATTTGGGCAGTTGTCATATTATTTGTAATTGGGATCATCGTGGTAGTGCTCCGTATGTCGAACCTGCGGGTAGATGCTTCAGAGGGGCAGAAGAAACTGGCGCAGATCGAAAAAGCAGACGTCGAAGAGATAGATGCTAAGATTCAGGCGTTAGAAGAGGAAGAGCGGGCAGAGGACGAGGAACTTCAGAACCGGTCAGCGAATGAGAAGTTTGCAGGGACGCTGATCGTAGGGGATTCTATCAGCCAGGGGCTTTATGAGTTCGAGATCATGGATTCTTCACTTGTATTCGCAGAACGTGGATTTGGAGTGTCAGATCCTGAAAGTGAAGAAGTGACAACCGCGGTCGATCAGGTGCTGGCGGCAAAACCGCGGAAACTGTTTTTGGCGCTTGGGATGAATGATATCGTAGCAGATAATTGCAATGCAGAAGAATTTGTCAGCGATTATAAGACAATACTTACAAAACTTAAGAAAGAACTTCCCGATTGTGTCATCTATGTGAACAGTGTGCTGCCGGCGAATGAGAAGAAGATAGAGGAAGACGACCGATACGCGGTCGTACCTGAATATAATGAGAAGTTAAAGGCAATGTGCGAGGAAGAAGGAATCGTGTTCATTGACAATACATCACTTGTCCAGGAGGAATATTATGCGGAGGACGGCATTCATCTGTCCCCGAGTTATTATCCGGAATGGGTGAACCACATGGCGGAGGTCGCAGAACTGTAATGAAGAGACGGAAGATGGATATTATTGATATCATGAAATATGGAATGCTTCTTATCATCATCATCTATGTGGTGGTTCTCCTGATGCGCACAGGAGGTGACGCATCTATGGAAAAAGTGGCGGGACAGGTTACAGGAGCGGTAAAGACTGACGGCATGCGCGAAGCAGGAGGTCAGGATCTTAAGCGATATTATGGGTTAAATGCCGACGATTATGAGGAAGTGCTTCTCTACCTGCCGGATGACGTTATGAGTGTAAATGAGATCTTGCTTGTACGCTTGAAAAATGAAAGTCAGGCAGAGACGGTTTTAGAGGCGGCAAAGAAACGTCTGGACACACAGATCGAAAGTTTTGAAGGATATGGAGCGGAACAGACGAAGTTATTAAAGGCCGCGATACTGGAAGAAAAGGGAAGTTACGTCTGCCTGTTTGTAGGAAAAGATGCGGACAAAGCTTACGGTGCGTTTAAGAAAAGTTTATAGATAAAGGAACGGGAGAAAAATGCTATTTAGCAGTATTGTATTTTTATTTACATTTTTACCGGTTATATTAATTACATATTACCTGGTGCCAGGAGCCTTTAAGAATCTTGTCCTTTTACTGTGCAGTCTTGTGTTTTATGCATGGGGAGAGCCGGTATATATCTTCCTGATGATATTTTCCATTCTGCTCAACTATATATGCGGATTGGATATCGCAAGGAACCTCGGGCGGAAAAAGAGGCTTCATAAGAGCATTGTATTTGCGGTCGTGGCGAATCTGTGTATCCTTGGATTTTTCAAGTATGAAGGATTCCTGATCGACAGTTTTAATGCCATATCGCCCATTGATATTCCGTATCGTGCGCTGCCGCTTCCCATCGGGATCTCTTTTTACACATTCCAGATATTGTCCTATATTTTGGATGTGTATCGCGGTAAAGTGAAGGTTCAGACAAATATCCTGGATTTTGCCGTGTATGTGACCATGTTTCCGCAGCTTATCGCGGGACCGATCGTACAATATGCGGATATTGATAAACAGCTGCATGTAAGAAAGGAATCCTGGAACAAATTCGGGGAAGGCGTGATGTTCTTCATTCGGGGGTTGTCTAAGAAAGTACTTCTTGCCAATACGATCGGCATGGTATTTACAGAAGTGGAAAGTCTAAGCCCGGGGAAGATATCTGTGGTGAGCGCGTGGCTTGGTTGTCTTGCGTATGCCTTCCAGATCTATTTTGATTTTGGCGGGTATTCGGATATGGCAGTGGGACTTGGAAAGATGTTCGGGTTTGAGTTCCGTAAAAACTTCGACTACCCATATATGTCTGTGAGCATTACAGAATTCTGGCGCAGATGGCACATTTCTCTTGGAACATGGTTCCGGGAATATGTATATATCCCACTTGGAGGAAATCGGGTGAGTATAGGAAAACATATACGGAACATCCTTGTAGTATGGATGCTGACGGGACTCTGGCATGGGGCTGCGTGGAACTTTGTAGCGTGGGGACTCTATTACGGCCTTCTCCTTCTTTTGGAGAAATATGTGTTAGCAGGAATTTTGGGGAAATTGCCGCGTATCATCGGGCACATATACAGTATGGCGCTTGTGCTGATCGGCTGGGTATTTTTCTTTAGTCCGTCCCTTGGCAGTGCGGCGGATTATCTGAAGCTCATGTTCGGCTCGGGAGGAAATGGCTGGATCGACCGGGAGGCATTGTATCTCTTGCTTACAAATGCAGTGCTGTGGATCGTGCTGCTCTTTGGCTCCACACCTTATGTCCACAGAGCATACGAGCAGTTGATCTATAAGAAAAACCGGGCAAATACGGGACTTAACTGCATCGTGTATGGAGCGCTTTTTATTTTGTGTATTGCGTATCTTGTGACGGAATCTTATAATCCGTTCTTATATTTCAGATTCTAGGAGTGTAAAAATGAAGAAGAGACAGTTCAGTGTGAATCATGCAGCCGCATTATTATTTATCGGGATGCTGGCAGTCATAAGCATTTTTAACTTCATAACGAAAGATAAAGAATTTTCTGATAAAGAGAATCGTGTGCTGGAGCAGAAACCGCAGCTTACGGTATCAGGCATTGAGAGCGGGAGATTCATGGATCAATATGAGGCTTACAAGTCTGACCAGTTTGCAGGGCGGAATCTTTGGGTATCGTTAAAGACCAGGATGGACCTGCTGGCGGGAAAACGCGAGTCAAACGGTGTGTTTAAAGGGAAAGACAGTTATCTTCTGGAAGACATCGCACAGGCTGATGAAGAACAGCTTACCAGGAATCTGGAGGCAATGAAGTCTTTTCGGAAGAAATATCCCGGGAAATCATTCTATATGCTGCTTGTGCCGAATGCCGCGAATGTGCTTTCAGACAAATTGCCGTCTTTTGCAGTGACGGAGGATCAGCCGGAGCAGTTTCAGGAGATACAGAAGCAGCTAGGTGAAGATTTCACCTGGGTGGATGTGCAGAAGACCTTGAAAAAACATAAAGACAAGTCCATCTATTATCATACAGACCATCATTGGACAACGTTAGGAGCCTACTATGCTTATGCAGAACTGGCGAAGGCAATGGAACTTGATACGTCCAAGTCACCGGAGTTGAAGCCTTATGCGGTTACCGGAGATTTTAATGGAACCTTGTCTGCTGTCAGCGGCTATGAATCTGGATTTAAAGAGCCGATTTATATCTATAGTGCAGAAAAAGTGAAAGAGAATCCTGAAGTTGTGGTAAACTATGTAGAGGAACAGAGAAAAACGGCAACTCTTTATGACAGTTCCAGGTTAAAGGAACGAGATAAATATGCCGTGTTCCTGGGAGGAAATTATCCGATCATCAGTATCAAGACTGCCGGAGAATCGAAGGAAAGACTTCTTCTTATTAAGGATTCTTATGCAAATTGCCTGATCCCTTTCCTGCTCCCTTATTACCGGGAGATCATCGTCATTGATCCACGGTATTATTCCGGGGACATCAACAAGGTAATGCAAGAGAACAGGATCGGAAGTGTGTTGTTCTTATATAATGGGAATACATTTATGGAAGATAACAGCATAAGCGGAGTGTTGACAGATGGTGAGACTGAATAAATATTTAAGTGAAGCAGGGGTCTGTTCCAGAAGAGGGGCAGACCGTTTGATTGAAAGCGGACGCGTGACCGTGGACGGAAAACGTGCAGTCGCAGGTATGCAGGTGGAAGCAGGCCAGGTTGTCCGTGTGGGTAAAAAAGTGATCGAAAAGAAAGATGAGAAGGTCGTGCTGGCGGTAAATAAACCTGCGGGCATTGTATGTACGGAAGATATGCGGGTGAAGAGCAATATCATCCGTTTTTTAAAATATCCGGTACGGGTGACGTATGCGGGGAGACTAGACAAAGATTCAGAAGGACTTCTGATCATGACGAATGATGGAGATCTGATCAATGGCATGATGCGCGCCCGATACGCCCATGAGAAAGAATATAAAGTGACGGTAGACAGAGTTGTTTCCGATCGGTTTATAGAGGAAATGTCACAGGGCGTACGGATCATGGATAAGGAAAAGGGACTTGACGAGGTGACAAGACCCTGTAAAGTAGAGAAACTGGGGAAATATACATTTTCGATCGTGTTGACCCAGGGATTGAACAGGCAGATTCGAAGAATGTGTGAAGCGCTTGGGGTTAAGGTGGTAAAACTTGTGCGGGTGCGGATCATGAATATTGAACTTGGGAATCTGAAAACAGGCAGTTACCGCAAACTGGAAGGATTGGAGTTAAAGGAATTATATGAACAGACAGAAAATGTTAAGAATGCAGGAGTTAGTGGAATTACTGAATAAAGCAGGACGCTCCTATTATCAGAAGGCAGAGGAGATCATGAGTAACTATGCGTATGATAAACTCTATGACGAACTTCTGGCGCTGGAGAAAGAACTGGGAACCACTCTTTCCAACAGCCCAACGGTCAATGTAGGGTATGAGGTGCTAAGTGAACTTCCAAAGGAACGGCACGAACGGCCGATGCTGTCTCTGGACAAAACGAAAGATGTGGAAGAACTTAAGAACTTTCTGGGAGACCAGAAGGCAGTGCTGTCATGGAAGATGGACGGACTTACTATTGTGCTCACATACCGGGACGGGCAGCTGTACAAGGCGGTTACCCGTGGAAACGGAGAAGTGGGAGAAGTTATTACAAACAATGCAAAAGTATTTAAAAATGTTCCGCTTCAGATCGCTTATAAAGGAGAACTGATCCTTCGGGGGGAAGCTGTGATCGGGTACAAAGATTTTGAGAGGATCAACCAGGAGATCGAGGATGTGGAGGCGAAGTATAAGAATCCGCGGAATCTGTGCAGTGGTTCGGTGCGTCAGTTAAATAATGAGATCACGGCGAAGCGGAATGTAAAGTTCTACGGGTTCTCTCTCGTGCAGGCAGAGGGTGTGGACTTCCATAATTCCAGGGCGTACCAGATGCGCTGGTTAAAGGAACAGGGTTTTGAAGTGGTGGAATTTTGTGAAGTGACGAAAGATACCATAGAGGCAGAAGTTATTAAATTTTCAGAAAAAATTGCGGAAAATGATTTTCCATCCGACGGACTTGTGTTAGTATATGATGATATAGTGTATGGGCAATCTCTGGGGCGGACTTCCAAGTTTCCCCGTGACTCTTACGCCTTTAAATGGGCAGATGAGATCCGGGAGACTACACTTCTTGAGATTGAGTGGAGCCCCTCAAGGACAGGGCTTATCAATCCCGTTGCTATCTTTGAACCGGTAGAACTGGAAGGGACTACCGTAAGCCGTGCCAGCGTGCATAACATCAGCGTTATGGAAGAACTGGAACTTGGCGTAGGTGACCATATCGAAGTATATAAGGCAAATATGATCATTCCACAGATCGCACAGAATCTTACAAGGAGTGGCGTGAAAGATATTCCGGGTGTCTGCCCGGTGTGTGGAAAACAGACAGAAGTGCGTAAGCTTAATAATGCAAAATCTCTGTACTGTATGAATCCGGAGTGCCAGGCGAAACATATAAAAGCATTTTCGTTATTCGTGAGCAGAGACGCTTTGAATATCGAAGGGTTATCGGAGGCGACTTTGGAAAAATTCATCTCCCGGGGATATATTAAGGAGTTTGCAGACATTTTTCATCTGGACAGATATGCACAGGAGATCATGGCTATGGAGGGATTTGGCGAGAAGTCTTATAAGAACCTGATCCTTAGTGTCGATAAAGCAAGAGAGACTACTTTGCCGAGAGTCATATATGCGCTTGGGATCCCGGGGATCGGTCTTGCAAATGCAAAGGTGATCTGCAGGGAGTTCCGGTCTGATATCGAGAAAATGATCCATGCCAGAGAGGAAGAGTTAAATGAAGTAAGCGGCGTGGGCGAGGTGCTTGCGAAAGCATTTACAGATTATTTTGCAGATCCTTCCCGTGTGGAGAGATTACGGAGACTTCTTGGAGAACTTGTCATCCCGGAGGAGAAAGAAGATGAGGAGGCGAAAGTATTTGAAGGCATCAACTTTGTCATTACCGGAAGTGTCACGCATTTTGCCAACAGAAGCGAAGTGAAAGAACTGATCGAACGCAAAGGCGGCAAGGTCACGGGTTCTGTCACGTCCAGGACCAATTATCTCATTAACAATGATACGACTTCTACATCTTCCAAGAATAAGAAAGCGAATGAACTTGGCATTCCGATCATTTCAGAAGAACGGTTTTTACAGATGATAGAAGAAGGCGTGCAGCAGTAAGATAAGAAACAAGGAAAGTATAGAACAGAAAGGAAAAGAAATGTCTGAGAAGGAATATAAAGACAAGGAAGAGATAGAAAAAGTAGAAGCAGAGGCGGTAGAAGATACAGATGATGACGAGTATGAGAAGGTATGTTTTGTCTGCCGGAGACCGGAGAGTGTCACAGGGCCGATGATCAGCCTCCCCAACAATATGTATGTATGCAAGGACTGTATGCAGAAGAGTTTTGACGCTATGTCAGGCGCAAATATTGATTACAGTCAGCTGATGAATATGCCGGGGATACAGTTTCTGAATCTGTCAGATCTGGAGCAGCAGGTTCCAAAGAAACAGAAGATCAAGAAGAAAAAACCGGCAGAAGAGAGAACTCCTCTTGTAGATATTCATAATCTTCCGGCGCCCCATAAGATCAAGGCGAGCCTTGACGAGTATGTGGTAGGGCAGGAACATGCCAAGAAAGCCATGTCTGTAGCGGTTTATAATCATTATAAGCGTGTGGCGACCAATACGATGGATGATATCGAGATTGAGAAATCCAATATGCTGATGATAGGCCCGACAGGTTCCGGCAAGACATACCTCGTGAAGACACTGGCGAGACTTCTGGATGTGCCTCTTGCAATTACAGACGCGACTTCTCTGACAGAAGCAGGTTACATAGGCGACGATATCGAAAGCGTGGTCTCCAAACTTCTGGCGGCAGCAGACAATGATGTGGAGAAAGCGGAGCAGGGGATCATCTTTATTGATGAGATTGATAAGATCGCAAAGAAGAAAAATACCAATCAGCGTGATGTCAGCGGGGAATCCGTACAGCAGGGAATGTTGAAATTGTTGGAAGGAAGCGATGTGGAAGTACCGGTGGGCGCAAACAGTAAGAATGCGATGGTACCGCTTACGACAGTCAATACAAGAAATATTTTATTTATCTGCGGCGGAGCATTTCCTGACCTTGAGAATATTATCAAAGAAAGGCTCACGAAGCAGTCCTCCATTGGATTTGGAGCGGACTTAAAAGATAAATATGACAAAGACCAGACACTTCTTAGTAAAGTGATAACGGAAGACCTTCGTAATTTTGGCATGATACCGGAATTCCTGGGAAGACTTCCGATCGTATTTACCTTGCAGGGATTAAGCGAAGAGATGCTGGTGAAGATATTAAAAGAGCCGAAGAATGCTATTCTGAAGCAGTACCAGAAACTGTTAGCCCTGGATGAAGTAAAACTGGATTTTACGGATGGTGCGCTGGCAGCCATTGCAAGAAAGGCAATGAAGAAGGATACGGGAGCCAGGGCGCTCCGCGCGATCATCGAGGAATTTATGCTGGATATCATGTATGAGATCCCGAAAGATGACAGTATCGGTCAGGTGACAATTACAGAAGAATATATTGAAAATACCGGTGGTCCGATCATTACGCTCCGTGGACAGGAAGTGCATCGGATCGGCAGCGGGGAATAGGTTTCTTTGATACCTCATATACTGAAAAAAAGTATATGAGGTATTTTCATGTCTGAAGAATGCAGGGAAAAAGTATTGTCAGAAGACTACCGGGATTTTATCATACCCGATTATCAGAAAGAGGTGGAGATTGTATATCCGGCAAGTGAGGCGTGTGTGCAGGAAGCGGGGTTTGACTATCGGATCGTCTATATAAGCGCACAGCAGGCGAAAGAAGTCACGATTGAAAATTATGGATATAACAGTATTCCCGGAGTGTTTGGGCTTATTGATATGGATGCCATGAATGAAGCAGGTATCAGCGCGGTACAAAATTATCCGACGCTGCAGCTGCAGGGAAAGAATATCATGATCGGGTTTGTGGATACGGGGATTGATTATCAGAATCCTGTGTTTCGAGATCTGGGAGGGAGTACGCGGATCGCAGGGATCTGGGATCAGACGATACAGACGGGGCAGGCGCCGGAAGGATTTTCTTATGGAAGTGAGTACACAGAAGATATGATCAATGAAGCCTTACGTTCAGAGACGCCTCGTAAGATCGTGCCAAGCGCAGACACGAACGGCCATGGGACATTTGTGGCAAGCGTAGCGGCAGGAGGGACGAATGAAGAAGCGCGTTTTCAGGGGGCAGCGCCTCGTGCAGTCATTGGGGTGGTGAAATTAAAAGAAGCAAAAACGTATCTGAAGGAGTTTTATGCAGTGAAAGAGGAGGCGGTCTGCTACCAGGAAAATGATATTATGCTGGGCATTTATTATTTGCACCGGTTAGCGGTGAAACGCCGTCTGCCTCTTGTATTGTGCGTGGCGCTTGGCAGTAATTTTGGAGGTCACAACGGTGCTTCACTTTTGTCACGGATGCTTAGGGATTATGCAAATACAGCGGACAGGTGTGTTGTGATCGGCGGTGGAAATGAGGCGAATCAAAGACACCATTATCAGGGGATCGCAGAGCGGGTGGGCGTGGCAAGAGAAGTAGAGATCCGGGTGGAAGAAAGCGGCACTGGGTTTGTGGCAGAATTATGGACAACACTTCCCAATATCCTGACAGCATATCTGGTATCACCGACAGGGGAGAGGACGCCATCTATCTCGATCAGACAGGGAAGTCGGTATACACTTACGTTTCCATTCGACCGGACGACCGTGGAAGTGGAATATCGTCTTCTGATGGATAACAATGATTCTCAATTATTATTTTTTCGCTTTGGGGAAGCAGCAGCAGGACTCTGGCGTATCGGTGTAGAGCCCCTTCGCATTGCCGACGGGGTATTTCATCTCTGGATCTCCATGCAGGAATTCTTAAGTGGAGATGTGTATTTTCTTGAGGCAAATCCTGATGATACACTGACAGAGCCGGCGAGTGCGTCAGACGCCATTACCGTGTCCTACTACAACGGAGTCAATAATAGTGTTGATATTAATTCGGGGAGAGGTTATACTAGAAATAGATTGATCAAGCCGGATATTGCGGCTCCGGGAGTGCAGGTGACCGGCGCTGGGACAGACGAAAGATTCGTAAAGAGAAGCGGTTCAAGCATCGCGGCAGGAATTGCGGCGGGAGGCGCTGCACTTATCATGGAATGGTTGCAGCAGCAGCCGAATCTCATCCGGATCACGACCAGTCAGGTGAAGAATATCATGATACTGGGAACCAATCAGGAGGTACTTCCACAATATCCCAATCGAGAATGGGGGTATGGGACGATGGATATCTACCAGTCGTTGGATCGTCTGAGAAGTTTATAGAATTACAAAAAAGAAAAGGAGAAGAAGTATGACAGATTTTTTTGAGGAATTAGGAAAACGGATTACAGATGTAGCAGAAGACCTGGGAAAGCGTGCAGGTGATACCCTTGAAGTTGAAAGATTAAAGAGTAAGATTCGTTCTCTTAATCGTGCAAACGCAAGAGATCTTCTGGAAATCGGAGAAATGGTATATGAAAAATTTAAAAATGGCGAGATCTCAGATCTTGAGTATACAGCGCTGTGCGAGGCTGTAGAGAAGAGAGATGAGGAGAAAGCAGAATACGAAGAAGAGATCCAGAAGATCAAAGAGGTGGTATAATGCTTGCCGTTCTTGGAGGGCTGTTCCTTGGGCTTGTGTGTCTTGATATGGGGATCAAATGCTATATTGAGAACACTTATAAGGAAAAGGAAGAGAGGGAGACGATCCTTGACGGGGTTGTATTCCGAAAAATATATAACAGAGGATTTATCTTAAATACATTAGAAAATAAGCCGAAACTGATAAAGGGTGTGTCTGCCGTGTTGGGCGCAGGCATATTGGCGTATGATGCACAGCTGTTTTTTAAGAAAGGAAAACTGTTTGAGAAGATCGGTATGGTCTTCGTAAGCGCCGGAGCAGTCAGCAATATTTATGATCGTCTCGTGCGGGGGAAAGTCATCGATTATATAGGATTTCAGAGTAAGTTTCGTTTTATCAGAAAACTTACGGCGAATCTGGCAGATTTTTATGTGACGATCGGAGCGGTGATCATGTCGCTTACAAAACGATAAGCAAAGAAAAATACGTAGAGAAAGTAAGGTTGGAAAGATGATGAGTCAGGTGATTTATAAAGACAGACTCCATACAGATTGTAAGAAATGGGATGGATGCGAAGAAATGTTCGGAAGGAAGGACCTTATGCCCCTTTGGGTGGCGGACATGGACTTTGAAGTACCTTCCTGCGTCAGAGAAGCTTTAAAAGAATATGTGGATTTTGGTGTGTTTGGCTACTATGATGTGCCGGAAAGTTATTATCAGGCATTTATAGACTGGGAAAAGACATATCATGATTATGAAGCAGAGAAGGAATGGATTCGATTTGCTCCGGGTGTAGTCCCGGCATTTAACTGGCTGATCCATATTCTGACGAATGAGCATGACAGCGTGATCATCATGCCTCCGGTCTATTATCCATTCAAAGATGCGATCGTCAACAATGACCGGACACTGATCGAGAGCCCGCTGGTACGTGCAGACGACCATTATGAGATGGATTATGAGGACTTTGAACAGAAGATACGAGACAACGATGTGAAGTTGTTTATCTTTTGTACACCGCATAATCCAGTAGGAAGAGTATGGAAAAAAGAAGAGATCACAAGGATCCTTGATATCTGTAAGAAATATGGTGTATATGTGATCGCAGATGAGATTCATCAGGATATTATCATGAAGGGATTTCAGAAGGTGACGGCAGCAACAACCGGTGATTATGATGAGATCATGGTAACAGTCACCGCAGGTACAAAAACATTTAACCTTGCAGGATGCCAGAATTCTATCGTGATCATTCCGGATGAGAAACTGCGGCAGAGATATGATGAGTATCTTACAAGATTGCGTATTACGGGTGGAAATGCCTTTGGATATATTGCCGTAAGGAGCGCGTATGAGAGTGGAAGACCATGGCTTGATGAAGTGCTGGAGATCATCGAAGAAAATTACCGCCTTATGCGGGCTGTTTTGGAAGAAAGACTTCCAAAGGTATGGATCCCGGAACTTGAGGGGACATATCTTATGTGGATCGATCTTGGCGCTTATGTAAGCGCTGACAGGATCGAAGAGGTGATACAGGGACAATGTGGTCTTGCCGTAGACTACGGTCCATGGTTTGGCGGGGAAGAGTATGGAACATTTATCCGTGTCAATCTTGCTACAAGTAAAGAGAATATAAAACTGGCGGCAGATAAAATAGCAGAAGCATTAGCGTAAAAGTTGAAAAAACAGATTGAAAAAGACAGGTGTGAAACGGATATGCACCTGTCTTTTTTTGCGTTTATAGAAAATGTTGATAAGTAAGGCTGTTTATGTGAAATAACGATTGGAAGAAGAAAAAATTATATTGTAGACTATATGTGTTCATTTCAGGCATGATAAGAGATATGGGAATATAAGAAAAATATAAATTTCAACAGAGAGGGACACAAGAGATGAGTGCGATCGTGGTTCGGGATCTTTCGTTTTCCTATGATGGAAGTGAAAGACTCATTTTAAAAGATATAAATATGGAAGTAGAGGCAGGAGAATTCGTATGCATCCTCGGTCAGTCTGGTTGTGGAAAAAGTACCCTTTTGCGCCTTCTGGCAGGGCTTGAGAAACCTGTCACGGGAGAACTTCTGGTCGATGGGAAAAGCATCGAAGGCGCCAGCCTTGACAGAGGAGTTGTCTTTCAGGATTATGGCTTGTTTCCGTGGATGAAAGCGGGAGAAAATATTATGCTGGCATTAAGGCAGCGCTTTCCACAAAAAGATAAGAAGGAATTGAAAAAAACAGCCATGGAGATGTTGGAGGCAGTGGGGCTTGAGGTTTCCGTATATAACAAATTTCCGAAAGAATTATCCGGCGGTATGAAGCAGCGCTGCGCCATTGCACAGGCATTTAGCATTGATCCGCCTGTCCTTCTGATGGACGAGCCGTTCGGTGCGCTTGACGCGGTTACCCGTGCAAGACTTCAAGATCTGATCCTGGAATTGTGGTCACAGCAGGACCCGAAGAAGACGGTATTCTTTGTCACCCACGATGTAGATGAGGCGCTTCTCCTTGCCAACCGTGTCGTAGTTCTCGGACAGTCACCGAGCAATATCATCTACGAGTGCAGGATCGCGGAAAATGAGCGTCCTACAAGAGAAACGCAGTTTGATAATCCGCAGATCATGAAACTGCGGAATGAACTGATTCGTCAGATCAACAAAGATGTAGCAAATCGTATTTTTTAGAATGTGCAGAAAAGCAGTGCATGGCGGATATCAGCGGGAGTAGCCCGAGTGATATAGATTATTAGTTTTTCAGGAGGAAAGAAAGATGAAAAAAAGAATTTTGGCAGGAATGTTGATTCTTGCTATGGCTTTCAGTCTTGCAGCATGTTCAGGAGGAAGTGCTGAAGAGAAAGAAGAAAGCAAAGAAAACACAGAGGGCGCAGAAGCAGAAGAGGGCGCACCGGAGCAGGAAGTTGTAAGATGGAACTATGGAACAAGTGGAAATGTTCTTGTAACGATCGCAAACGAGAAAGGTTACTTCGAAGAAGAAGGAATCAGCATTGAGCCTGTAGAGGCAACTGCAAATGCAGATGCTATGGCGCTTCTTGCCACAGGAAAAGTTGACGTTGTATCAAATGCAGGAACATCCAATCCATTGCAGCAGATTGCTTCCGGCGTAGATATTTCCGTATTTGGCGGACACATGATCGAGGGCTGTATGCCGGTTGTTGCGAAGAAGGGCGCAGAGTGGAATGGAATTGAGTCTTTCATTGGAAAGAAAGTAGCTGTGAACCCGAGTTATTTTGCATTTACAGGTGCGGTGATGGATCTGGGGTATGATAACCCATTGGAAGTTGTTGACTGGGAAGTTTACACAGATTATAATGATGCACTTGCAGCAGTTGTCCGTGGGGATGTGGCGTACGCACTGATGGGAACCGGTCAGAATCTTTCCGTTCAGGAGATGGCAGCAAACGGTGAGATTGATATTGTAAGCTACCAGAGTGAGATTATGGAAAACTATTCCTGCTGTCGTATGGTTGCGCCGACGGAATGGATCAATGAGAATCCAAATACGGTGAAAGCAGTTCTCCGGGCATTGCTTCGTGCGCAGTCTTATTATGAAGCAAATAAAGAAGAGGCAGTATCTTTACATGCAAAAGCGATCGATGCAACAGAAGAGTATGTAGGTGCTTACATGTTAGATGACGAGCATTATTTTGTAAGTGTGGATCCATTAAAAGATGGCGTCGTGCGTGCATGGGGCATTCTTGATAAGACAGGATATCTTGGAGAAGATAACAACGTTCAGATCGAAGACCACATCAATACAGAACTTTACGAAGAAGCGCTTGCAGAAGCCACAGAGAAATATGGGGACGAGGCACCGGAATTCTATAAGGAAATGGCTGCGTTCTTCGAGGAGCATGATAAATAAGAAAAGGATCAGGAGATAAGAAGATGAAGGCAATCAGGGAGTTTATAAAAAAATACTGGATCACAGTCTGCATATTTGCAGGTCTTGTGGTGTTATATATCGTTCTGACGGCGAATGGTCTGGTGAATCCATATCTGTTCCCGTCCACAGACAAGATTAAGACTGCCTTTATTGACAGCAGGGGAATGATGTTTGGAAATGCGGTCGCATCTTTCAAACTGTTGATTCCTTCCATTATATTTTCGCTGCTGATCGCACTGGTGTTAGGGACGATCATGGGAATGAACCAGAGGATCCGTGAGATTCTTCATCCGGTGATCTATGCGTTCAGTGTGATCCCGTCCATTTTGTTATCTCCATTTGTGTTGCTGCTGGCGCCAACACTGTTTTCAGCATCTGTGTTTCTGATCGTATACAATATCGTGTGGGCGACATTGTTTGCCACCATCACGGGGATCATGACTATCGACAAACGGTATCTGGACAAGGCGGCAACGCTGGAATTAAAAGGAATAAAAAGAGTGATAAAAGTGATCTTACCTGCGGCAAGCCCGTCTATCCTTGCAGGGTTTGTGAATTCCCTGCGTAGTTCTTTCGTAATGCTGGTGTATGCAGAGATGTACGGAGCAGGGGAAGGTATGGGATATTTTGTTAAGAAATATGCAGAACTTGGAATTTTTGCAAATACCTGGGTAGGATTTGTATTCATGGTGATCATTCTCGTGATCGTCATGCAGATATTTGAGCAGTTGAAAAAATATCTGTTGAAGTGGACCATGTAGAAGAAGCAAAGAAGAAACCGGCAGAAAGGAGTGATGTCCGCTCCCTTTTGCCGGTTCTTTTGTTTCGATAACCGCAAGGTCCTGTTTTTATTTTTCTGCTTCTTTCATCTTCATTGCACGAACTTTCAGCGGCAGGCCAAACAGATTGATAAAGCCGTTTGCATCATGATGGTCGTAGAGATCGCCTGTTGTAAAACTTGCCAGGGATTCGCTGTATAAGGAATACGGAGAAGTTGTTCCGGCTTTGATGATATTCCCTTTGTAAAGTTTGAATTTTACTTCCCCTGTCACATATTCCTGTGTTTTTTCGATAAATGCCTGAACGGCTTCACGAAGTGGTGTAAACCATTTTCCCTCGTATACGATCTGGGATAGTTTATTTCCCATCTCTTCTTTTACTTCATAAGTTGCGCGGTCAAGGACGAGTTCTTCTAACTGCTGGTGGGCTTCGTAGAGAATCGTTCCGCCCGGCGTCTCATAGATCCCACGGGATTTCATGCCTACGACACGGTTTTCTACGATGTCGCAGATACCGATGCCATGTTTGCCTCCCAGTTCATTTAATTTCGTAATGATCTCGGAAACTTTCATTTCCTCGCCGTTGATGCTCTTAGGCACCCCTTTTTCAAATGTCATGGTCACATATTCTGCCTCGTCAGGTGCCTGCTCCGGTGTCACGCCGAGAACGAGAAGGTCATCATAGTTCGGCTCGTTGGAAGGATCTTCAAGATCCAGACCTTCATGGCTGATGTGCCATAAGTTACGGTCACGGCTATAACTGTGGCTTGCGTCAAATGGAAGGTCGATTCCATGGGCTTTGCAGTATGCGATCTCATCTTCACGGGACTTCATCGTCCATACATCGGTCATACGCCATGGGGCAATGATCTTAAGTTCAGGCGCCAGAGCCTTAATGCCAAGTTCAAAACGGATCTGATC
This sequence comes from uncultured Dorea sp., assembly GCA_964406595.1. Lineage (GTDB taxonomy): Bacteria > Bacillota > Clostridia > Lachnospirales > Lachnospiraceae > CAPEBR01. The sequence goes on along the minus strand of CAYOSJ010000047.1, from coordinate 1,841 downwards.
GTTTCCTTTGCCGGTCGCGCCGTGGCAGATGGCAACAGCGCCTTCTTTTTTCGCGATCTCAACGAGACGCTTTGCAGTACAGGGACGTGCCATAGAAGTGCCTAATAAATATTTGTTTTCGTATACAGCGTGCGCCTGTACGCAGGGAACGATGTATTCGTCACAGAATTCGTCGATGATATCTTCAATATATAATTTAGAAGCGCCGGCTAATCTGGCACGCTCTTCCAGACCGTCTAATTCTTCACCCTGTCCGCAGTTGATACAGCAGCAGATGACTTCGTAGTCAAAATTTTCCTTTAGCCATGGAATGATCGCGGTTGTGTCGAGTCCGCCGGAATATGCAAGTATCACTTTTTCTTTCACAATATAAGTCCTCCAAAATCTGTATTTTTCTATTAATAAATATTGCATTTTTGATTGCAAGCATTACTATACACCATATTTTATAAATATGCAATATGAAAATTAAAAAACTTTTAAATATACAAAATATGCATAAATAATGAATAAAGTAAAAACGATAAAGAAACGATGCATAAAAAGTGGATCTTTGAATATACTAAAAAATAGCAATTATAAGGGAGGTATGCGTGGTGGTTGGTTTTTTGATTGCTCTTTTATCGGGAGCGCTTATGAGCGTACAGGGAGTTTTCAATACGCAGGTGACAAAGACTACCGGTATGTGGGTCAGTAACGGATGGGTTCAGTTTACCGCGTTTATCGCATGTGTGATCGCGTGGCTTGTGGCAGGACGGGACAGTATTGGGGCGATTGCCAAAGTAGAACCAAGATATGTTCTTCTCGGAGGCGTGATCGGAGCGGGGATCACATGGACAGTTATCAAGAGCATGGAGCAGTTAGGACCTGCCAAAGCGGCGCTTCTTATCGTGATCGCACAGCTTATCGTGGCGTATATCATCGAACTTTTGGGACTTTTCGGAGTGGAGAAAGAACCTTTGGAATGGAGAAAAATAATTGGTATGGGAATTGCACTGATAGGAGTTGCAATTTTCCAATGGAAATAGTACAATAGAGGTGTCGAAGCATAAGAGGGGTTTTCCAGTTCCAGGAACTGTGAAGGAGGATAATTATGCGGAAGACATTCAGTATTATTGGCTTACTATCGGCTGAACTTTTATACACGGCCATGACTGTCTGCTTTATCATAGCGATGGTCACCGGATGTAAACACACCGTTAGTGAAGAAAGTTTGGAACTTCGGGAGACAGATATTTCTGACACGCAAGAGGAGACGTCCTCCGGCGAGTCCGAAGGAGCGGACTCCGGATACATTTATGTGTATGTGTGTGGAGAGGTCTGTGCTCCCGGGGTGTACAAACTCCCAGAAGAGAGTCGTATATATGAAGCCATAGAAGCTGCGGGCGGCATGACAGAGGCGGCTTCTTTTTATACGCTAAATCAGGCTGAGAAGTTAAGTGACGGACAGCAGGTGTATGTGTTATCAAAAGAAGAGGAAGAGATGCAGACGGCAGGCCCGGCTGGAATGCAGGAGCAGGATGATGGGAAAGTCAGTCTGAATACGGCGGGGAAGGAAGAACTGATGACACTTCCCGGAATCGGAGAAGTGAAAGCGGAGGCGATCATCCGTCACCGTGAGGAAAAGGGAGGATTTACTTCCATTGAGGAATTGAAAGAGATCGAAGGCATTAAGGAAGGCGTATTTCATAAGGTGAAAGACCGGATAAAGGTCTGATATGGGGAGAGTAAGATGAGCAGAAGAATATTAGTCGTAGACGATGAAAAACTGATCGTGAAGGGCATTCGTTTCAGCCTGGAGCAAGATGGCATGGAGGTAGATGCGGCTTATGACGGTGAGG
>CAYOSJ010000046.1:0-18176 GCA_964406595.1 uncultured Dorea sp. | reverse complement strand
CCTAAATGCGGCTACAGGAAATAAAGCTCTGAGAAAAGCAATAAGGGATTCCGGCAATTCAATATGCCGGAGTCCCTTATTTCATTTTCATTAACGCTTCTTTGTTACCATTACCTGTTTTTGTCTGTTACTCAATGGCAATATACTTCTGTTGTTCAATCTCTGGTTTCTTCTCTTCTACCTTCGGAATACTCAATCTCAGTACCCCGCTTTCATACTTCGCATGAATGTCTTCCTGTTTTATCTCTTCTCCTACATAGAAAGATCTGCTCATGCTGCCTGCATAACGTTCCTGACGGACAAACCTTCCGGTTTTCTTTTCTTCCTCTTCTCTGTTAAGCTCCTTTGCTGCACTGATTACCAGATATCCGTCTTTCAGCTCCAGAGATAGTTCCTCTTTCTTAAAACCAGGCAAATCAATATCTACCTCATAATGGTCATCATGTTCCTGTACATCTGTTTTCATCATGTCCGCTCCATGACGCCCATACAGTTTTCTCTGTGCATTCCGCATTGCTTTATCATCAAACGCAGGGAAATCAAAAAAGCCATCAAAGAAATCATCAAATAAATTTTCTCCAAAAATACTAGGTGTCATCATAAGTCATCTCTCCTTTTCTTTGTTCTATATGTGTTATAACATATTTATTAGCACTCGTCAATAGTGAGTGCTAATATTTTCTGTGAAATATTTGTGAACTCATTTTATCTGTTTTTTTATTGGGGACAGGGTAAATCGAATCTGGGACGGGGTAAATCTAAATTTACCCCGTCCCAGATTCGATTCAATCAAACGATCCCTACCATTTCATTCACTGTAGAGAATCCATATTTTTTCATATAACTTTCAATTCCGTCTACAATCTCTGCCGTCACTGCCGGATTATGGAAATTAGCCGTTCCTACAGATACTGCGCTGGCGCCTGCAAGGATCATTTCGATCGCGTCTTTTGCATTAGAGATACCGCCCATACCGATAACCGGAACGTGTACTGCGTGAGCCGCTTCATACACCATGCGTACTGCGATCGGGTGGATCGCCGGTCCTGACACACCGCCGGTTTTATTGGCAAGAACAAATGTCCTCCTGTCAATATCAATCTTCATACCTGTCAGTGTATTAATAAGAGACACCGCGTCTGCACCGCCTGCTTCTACCGCTTTTGCCATTTCGGAAATGCTGGTGACATTCGGGCTTAATTTCATAATGATCGGTTGTTTTGCATATCTTTTCACTGCTTTTGTGATGGTTTCTGCCGCTTTTGGATCTTGCCCGAATGCAATTCCGCCTTCTTTTACATTGGGACAGGAAATATTGATCTCCAACATGTCCACGTCCTTATCTGCCAGTTTCTCTGCCACCTCGCAGTAATCCTCTTCGGATTTTCCGCAGACATTTACGATGATCTTCGTATCATACTGTCGAAGAAATGGGATATCCCGCTCGCAAAACAGGTCAATTCCCGGATTTTGGAGCCCCACCGCATTCATCATTCCACCATAAGTCTCTGCCACACGAGGGGTCGGGTTCCCTGCCCAGGGAATATTTGCCACGCCCTTCGTTGTGACTGCTCCTAATTGATTCAAATCTACATATTCTGCAAATTCTGCGCCGGATCCAAATGTTCCCGATGCCACCGTCACGGGATTCTTCCATTCTACCCCTGCGATATTCACGCGCATATCCACAATCTGCTTTTTCTCTGCACACATTAGATCTCCACCTCCGTAGATAAGAGTACCGGACCATCTTTACAGATACGCTTGTTATGTACGTTGCTGTGATGATCCTTTTCTTTCGTCTGGCATACACAACCAAGACACGCCCCGATCCCGCACGCCATCCTTTCTTCGAGAGATATATAGCATTCTATGTTTCTTTCTTCGGCATACTGCTTGATTGCACGAAGCATTGGAGTAGGCCCACAGGCAAATATCATGTCCGTTTTCAATCCTTTTTCGCGGATAACGTCCATCACATTCCCCTTCGTTCCCACACTTCCGTCCTCTGTAGAAATATATAATTCTCCGTTCTTATCAAACTCTTCTCTTAAAAATGTCTGTGCATCACGGTAACCTACTACGATCTGCTTTTTCTCACACGACATCTGTTTCGCCAGTTCCAGGATCGGAGGCACGCCGATACCGCCGCCCATGAGAAATACACGCTTTCCTTCTGCTTTCTCATAAGGAAATCCATTTCCAAGTGGCCCAATCATAAAGAAGCGCTCTCCTGCTTTCATCTGGGAAAATTGCTGTGTTCCTGTATTCTCCCCTGTCACGCGATACACTACACGAAGGCTTTCCCGGTCTCTGTCAATCTCACAGATACTGATCGGTCTTGGAAGCAGCTTACTTCCATCATTTGTATACATGGACAGAAATTGTCCCGGCTTTGCACTCTGTGCCGCCTCCGTCTTGATCCACATACTAAAGATTCCATCTGCTAATTCTTCCTGTGCGATCACTGTTACCAGTTCCCTTTTTTTCTCTGCCATATTTCTTCTCCTGCCATGCCGCCACACAAACCAGACAGCACTTTATTTTTTCTTTTATCTATAAAGTTTCAAGCGCCCCTCTGATGTCTGATACCATATCCTCGACTGCCGCTCTGGAAGCATCCCCAAAATTCTCTGCGCCAAACTGCGCATATTTTTCCTGCTTATACGCTGCAATAATCCCGCGAGAAGAATTCACGATTGCACCAAGTCCATCCTCATTGAAGAAATGTACAAGATCCTTGCCCTGGCCGCCCTGTGCACCGTAACCAGGCACAAGAATATAGGATTTGGGCATGATCTTACGAAGCACCTTCCCCATCTCGGGATAAGTTGCTCCTACAACTGCTCCTACATAACTATATTCATCACCCATTGCTTCTTCTCCCCATGCAGCCACTTTCTCGCCAACATGCTCATAAAGCGGTCTGCCGTCGATAAGTCTGTCCTGGAACTCACCGCTTGATGGATTTGAAGTCTTTACCAAGATGAACATACCTTTCTTCTCTTCCTTACATACATCAAGAAACGGATTCACACCATCAGAGCCAAGGTATGGATTCACCGTCACAAAATCCTCGTCAAATGGTACATAAGTTTTACTTCCCACCTGCACTTTCCCAAGATGTCCCACTGCATAAGCCGCAGAAGTAGAACCGATATCACCACGCTTGATATCACCGATAACTACAAGACCTTTCTCCTTACAGTAATCAACCGTCTTCTTAAATGCTGCAAGTCCCGGAATCCCAAACTGCTCATACATGGCAATCTGCGGTTTCACTGCTGGGATCAGATCATAGGTTTTATCTACGATCTCTTTGTTAAACTGCCAGATCGCCTCGGCTGCTCCCTCCAATGTCTCGCCATACTCTGCATACGCCTTCTTCTGAATATGCTCCGGAATGTAGTTTAACATCGGATCCAATCCCACTACAATCGGTGCGCCCGTCTTCTTGATCTTTTCTACTAATCGGTTAATCATCTTTTTACTCCTCCATGTATTTTTCCTTATGCATATTGCTGTACTGCCTTATATATGCCGTCTTACTGCCTCTCATATACCACCTTACCGGAAACCAGTGTATATGCCACTTCACCAGCGACCTCATGTCCGTCAAACGGTGTATTCTTTCCCTTTGATGCAAATGTTTCCTTGTCAATCTTATATTCTTTCTCCGGATCAAAGATCACGATGTCTGCTATTTTTCCTTCTGACACAGAACCCTTATCTGAAAGCCCCAGTATCTTTGCCGGATGATAACTCATCTTCTCCGCCATATCCATGATGCTTATAAGTCCCGTCTTTACTAACGATGTATAAGTAAGTGCTGCGGAAGTCTCAAGTCCCACGATCCCAAACGCTGCCTCTGCCATGGATCTGTCCTTCTCTTCCACCGCGTGCGGCGCATGGTCTGTAGCGATCACATCCATCGTGCCATCTTTTAATCCCTGCCTCAATGCTTCTACATCTTCTTTTGCACGAAGAGGAGGATTCATTTTAAATCTTCCGTTATCTTCTGTGATATCATCTTCACTTAAGATAAAATGATGTGGACACACTTCCGCAGTTACCGAAAGCCCTGCCTCTTTTGCAAGACGCACCATTTTTACACTGTCTGCCGTAGAGCAATGACATAGATGAAGTCTGACACCTGTCTCTTTTGCCAGCAGGATATCTCTTGCTACAATCACATCTTCTGCGGAATTGGTAATACCACGAAGTCCAAGACGCTTTGCATGTTCGCCGGCATTCATCACACCTTTTTCCACCATTGTAATGTCTTCGCAATGGGCAAATACTGCAATTCCACATTTTTTTGCAAGTCTCATCCCTTCGCGGTACAAAGATGCATTCATTACAGATTTCCCATCCTCGCTGATCGCATGGCAGCCCGCCTTTGCCATACCCTCAATGTCCGCCAGTTCTTCTCCCATCTGTCCTACAGTCACTGCACCAAGTTGAATCACATTGGTAAGGCTTTCCGTCTTCTGCCGCTCATGAACAGAACGCACCTTTTCGGCGCTGTCGATCACAGGCTTTGTATTCGGCATGGCACATACCGTTGTCACACCGCCTCTGACCGCCGCATTTCCGCCACTTTCCAGTGTTTCCTTATATTCCAGCCCCGGATCGCGAAAATGTACATGAAGATCTATAAACCCCGGCATAACATAACAATCTGCCGCATCGATCACCCGATCTGCTGCCTCTGTAATCTTTTCTTCTACTTTCCTGATCCTGTCATCTTCAATGAACACATCATATATACCTTCCCGCTTTGTAAATGGGTCTACTACATATCCGTTTTTAATCAGAATCTTCATCCTACATCTCCTCTGTGATCACTTCTATCGCTTTCTCAAGTTGATTATCTGCTTCCGGATCCGCCTCATCCGGCTCGTATTTCACTTCCACGTCCGGCGCAATTCCCTCTCCATTGATGCTTCTTCCCGTTGGTGTGAAATATTCAGAAATGGTAAGTTTCACACAAGTACCGTCTTTCAGGTCAAAAATCTGCTGTACCACGCCTTTTCCATACGTAGTCATACCTACAAGTTTTCCAATTCCGTAATCCTGAACTGCTCCCGCAAATATCTCAGACGCACTGGCGCTGTACTGGTTTACAAGTACCGTAAGCGGAATGTCGATCTGATGTTCATCATCCGACTCCATCTCCTGACGTTTTCCGTTTTTATCTTCCGTGTACACAATAAGCCCTTCCGGCAGGATCTCATCGAGAATGTCACAGACCGTTGCAAGACTTCCTCCTGGGTTTCCCCGCAGATCTACGATCAACCCTTCCATACCCTGGCTTTCCAGATCTTTATAAGCTTCCACATACTGATCATAAGTTACCTCATCAAATTCCAGGATCCGAAGATATCCAATATTATTTTCCAACATTCGATGGTCAACTGTCGGATATTCGATCGTCTCACGAACCGCAGTCACGGTAATATCTTCCCCGTCATCTCCACGAAGAACCGTCAGTTCTACCTCTGTACCACGTTTCCCTTTGATCTGGCTTACCACCTCTGTCAGATCCTCTCCGGAGACTTCTTCCCCATTTACCTTATAGAGGATATCTCCGTCCCTGATCCCCGACTTCTCTGCCGGAGAATCACGATAGACCTGCGCGATCGTAATAATACCGCTCTCTTTATTCTGAGACATGACCGCTCCGATCCCATCGTACTCTCCCGAGGTAGATTCCATGAGCGCCTTTGTGTCTTCTTTATCATAGTATACCGAATAAGGGTCGCCAAGTCCACTGATATATCCCTCGTAGATGCCCGACTGCATCTCTTCTTCATCGGCTTCTCCCAGATAAGTCTCTTCTACCAGTCGCTCTAATTTCTTAAGTTTTCTTTCCGTATCACTGCTGATCGCCTGCGTCTTGCTGCTGTCATCACTTTCTTTCACGTCTCCTGCCCGCAGCGCGCAAGCGCCCATCCCTACTGCTAATAACATAGCAAGGGCGCCACAAAGCGCCCCTCTTAAATATCCTTTTTTCAATTCAGATATACTCCTTACATATAATCATTCGGATTTACCGGCACTCCATTTAATTCCACCTGGAAATGCAAGTGGTTACCTGTAGAATATCCTGTTGTTCCCACATACCCGATCTGCTGTCCCCGCTCCACATACTGTCCTGCGCTTACACAAACTGAGTCATGGTGCATATACTTTGTAACCAGCCCATTGCCGTGGTCGATGACCACCCAATTACCCGCCGAATCCGACCAACCCGCTATGAGAACTCTTCCTGCCGCTCCGGCATAAGTCGGTGTTCCTCCCGGCGCCGCATAATCATTTCCATTATGCGGAGTAGGATCGAAACTTCTGACTTCTCCAAAATAAGAACTTTGGTAAGTCATTCCCGGACATGGGTGAGTAAAAAATCCACTGCCTGACGCTACGATCCCGCTGCTGCCCGGCGTATAAGAACCGCCGCTCTGCTGAGCGATTTCCTGCGATTTTCTCGCCTCTTCAAGCAATTTATCAAGTTCTTCCTGATTCTCACCAATCTGAAGATCAAGATCTGCAAGCTTGATATCATTTTCTTCGAGAAGCGTTTCTACAGATTCCTGCTTTTCTCCCAGATCTTCCCGGATATCCGAGAGTTCCTCATATTCCTTTTTCAGCACCTTCTCCTGTGCTTCAACATTCTTTACAACATCCTGGAACACATTCAACTGCTCTCTGTCGTATTCGGACATGGTCGTAATATATTCCGCATTACTTAAAAACTCTCCAATACTCTTAGAAGCACACAAGATCTCGATAAATTCAGTATTTCCGTTCTCGTACATATACTGAATCCTCTTCTTCATACTCTCATACTGTGTATTCTCATCGACCTTCGCCCGGATCAGTTCATCTTCTTTCTTTGTAACTTCCTCTGCCTTCGCATTTATGTCTTTTTCCAGTTCTTTCATCTCTCCAAGAACCTTATTCAGTTCTTCTGTCAAAGATGCCTTCTCTGCTTCAGCCGCGTCTTTTTTCTTCTCCAGCTCATTTGCTTTTTCTTTTGCTTCATTGATACTTGCCGCCTGTACCTGCAGTGACAGCCCCATGCAAAGCACGAGCGCCAACAATATACTAAGCAGTCTTTTTCTATGTAACATACGTATCCCCCTTAAAAATATACTCCTGTGAATTTTATTTATATATGCTTTATTATATAGTACTCCCTACACTCTTAAATGTTTACGGATCGTAAAGAAACTTCCCACAAAACCAATACCTACTCCCAGGGCAAGTCCGACCGGAAGAAGCGTCCTGTACACGGTCAGAACCGGGAGGAAATCAATGATATTGTTCAGGAGGCTGAACTTTGCCAGAACATACTGTACTGCTTTCTCATACATAAAGTATAACATGACAAGCGGTATCACTGCTCCTATAAATCCGATCAGCAAACCTTCAAATATGAACGGTGCACGTACAAATCCGTCCTTCGCGCCAATGTACTTCATGATCGCGATCTCTTCCTTTCTTACCGTAACACCCATTGTTACAGTATTGCTGATAAGAAAGATCGATACTGCCAGAAGAATAGCGATGATCGCAACCGACACATATCCCACCAGTTTATTCACACTGGTCAGCGTCTTTGCCACGATATCCGATTTATTTACCCTTCGTACACCATCCAGCCCCTCTGCATAGGCAACTACCTCTTTTTGTTTGGAAACGTCTGCCATGTATACTTCATAGTTATCCGAGTTAGCAAGGGGATTCTCACTCCAGCCCTTTGCCAGTTCAGAAGACTCTCCGAAGTATTCTCCCTGGAAACTGTCCCAGGCTTCCTCAGCGCTTACATACTTTACTTCCAGAACCCCTTCGGTATCTTTTAATTTATCCCCGATCGCATTCTTCTGTGACTGTGTGGCGTCTTCCTCGAAAAATACAGTGATCGCCACCCCTTCTTCTGCTTTCTCAACAATATGATTAAAATTCAAAACAATTGCATAAAATAGTCCGAACAGGAAGATACATGCCGCCATCGTTGCAATAGATGCAATGGAAAACATCTTATTTCTTCCGATGTTCTTGACACCCTGCTTCATTGAATATCCAAATGTACTAATTTTCATTATTATACCCACCTTTTTTCTCGTCGCTTACAATGACGCCCTTCTTCATTGTGACAACTCGCTTTTTCATCTCGTTTACAATCTCCTGGTTATGGGTAACAACCAATACAGTCGTTCCTCTGTCATTCGCCTCCTCCAAAAGTTTCATAATCTCCCATGAATTTGTCGGGTCCAGGTTACCTGTCGGCTCGTCCGCAAGAAGGATCGACGGCTCATTTACGATCGCTCTGGCGATCGCCACTCTCTGCTGCTCACCACCGGACAATTCCTTCGGGAATGACTTATATTTCTGCGCCAGCCCCACCAATGACAACGCTGCCGGAACCTTCTTCTTGATAATTCTTGACGGAGTCTCCGTAACACGCTGTGCAAAAGCGATATTCTCATAGATATTCCTGTCTTTCAGAAGACGGAAATCCTGGAACACAACACCGATCCCTCTTCTGTACATCGGAATCTTTCTGTGTTTCATACGATTCAGATTCTGTCCGTTTACAATGATCGTTCCGGACGTCGGATCCAGTTCTTTCATGATAAGACGAATCAACGTTGATTTACCGGAACCACTGTCCCCTACGATAAACACAAATTCACCCTGCTCAATCTTCAGATTGATCCCATTGAGCGCGGCAACACCTTTTGAGTACTCTTTCGTTACTTCTTTTAATTCGATCATAATTTCCTCCTAATTATTTAATACTCCATTGTCTCCATGTACTTCATATATTTCACTACCATAAGTGCGATCTTGAAAGTAATGGCATCCTCGAATACGCGCAGATCAAGCCCCGTACTCTTCTGAAGTTTATCCAACCGATACACCAGTGTATTACGGTGAATATAAAGTTGTCTTGATGTCTCGGACACATTCAGATTATTTTCAAAAAACTTATTAATCGTCGTCAATGTCTCTTCATCAAAATCATCCGGTGATTTTCCCTCAAAAATCTCACGAATGAACATTTTGCAAAGCGGTATCGGAAGTTGATAGATCAATCGTCCGATCCCAAGTGTACTGTAGGCAATCACACTCTTCTCACTGAAAAATATCTTTCCTACATCAAGCGCTAATTTTGCTTCTTTATAGGACTTGGAAACTTCTTTAATATCTCCTACGATCGTCCCGTAAGCGATCAGCGTATGCTCTCCCTCATTCTTCAGAATCTCATAAAAATTCTGTGCTATCTTCTCAAGTTCTTTATGCCCGTCACCAGTTTCGAGTTCTTTCACCACGATAATGTTCTTCTCATCAACCGCAGTGACAAAATCTTTCATCTTATTCCCCAGAAGTCCACGGACACGGTCCAGCATCTGATTGTCCCTCTCAGATTTTGTTTCAATTATAAAGATAACACGTCTTACTTCTGTGTCAATATGTAATTTTTTCGCACGATTGTAAATATCTACCAAAAGCAGGTTGTCGAGCAGCAGATTCTTGATAAAGTTGTCTTTGTCGAATCTTTCTTTATATGCGACCAGAAGGCTCTGTATCTGGAGTACGGCAATCTTGCCCACCATATAGACGTCTTCGCCCCCGCCATTCACACACAGGACATATTCTAACTGATGCTCGTCAAAAATCTTAAAAAACTGATATCCATGTACTACCTGACTGTCTGCAGGAGATGCCATAAATGCCAAAACATCTTCTTCATAATTATCCTGTCCTTCCATCGTACCGGCTAACAGTTTTCCATCTATATCCATGATACAGAAATCAATCTTTGTAATCCCCTTCAGTCCTTCAAGCGTGTTTTGAAGTATCTGATTAGATATCATATTCCATCTCCTCCACTCTTATCAATATGCACTTTTCACAAAAAGGCACATTTCTGTATACCATCTTAATATATTTTACCAAAAAAATAAAGAGGAAATCACACTTTTTTTGTTGATTTCCTCTATTTTTTATTTTTCTGCTTCTCAATTTCCTTCTTAAAAGTATGCTTCGAAATAAAATCAGTAACCTTTCCAAACGTTGATCTCTGCCTGTCAAAACAGAGGCTCTCCCTGCCAAATCCCAGCCAGAGACCGACATTTAAAAGATTCTTATTATCCACAATAAATTCTTCCTGAAGAGGCGTTGAAAGCGCTGCAAATATACAATCCGCTTCGCCGCCATTCACAGCATTCACGATCATATCATCTGCACGGTCCTCAGCAAACACTTTGGCAAGCCCCACGATCTGAAGCCCACTGTAATGATGTTCCAGATATTCATAAAGATCTGCACCTTCCTGTTCGGATTCTACAAGAAGATAGATCCGCTTGTGACGCTTGTGCAGATAACGCATGAGCATTTTAAAAAATGCTCTGTCCTGCGTTTCTTTTAAAACTCTCTTCTCCGCAACACCTGCTGCTTCCAAAATGGTCCTGTCTCCTGCAAGGACCAGATCGAATCTTCCGACCTCTTCTTTAAGTCCCGGCACTTCTTTTATCTGCATGAGAGCATCTGCCGTAACGATATCGATAACATGTATCGGCCGGGAATCCATGTACTCGATCGCCTGTTTAAGTGCTTCCTTGGCAAGGAGTCTGTCTATCTCTATCTCTAACACGCTTATCTTTTCGTCCATAACTTTCACCTTCCACTTACGTTTCGGTTTTTCGATTATAGCAAAAGGATATTCTCTTTTCAACCTCTGTCACCAATTGTTCACACTTATTTATTATTCGTAATAATTTTGTCACTTTTTTGAAGTTCTCGCTTTTTACGTGCCAGGATCCCTCCGATTCTTCCTGTCTCTTTAGAAGAAAGTCCTCTCCACCCGTCTTCGAGAACCCTGTCAAGGAGTCCCAGTTCTTCTGCAATCTCGTATTTTAATTTTTCTTCCTGCGTCAATTCCTCAAGTTTGATCGGTTTATTCTTCTTTCCGGACATGTCATACCTCTTTCTTTTTTCCTAAAGTATTGACATATCTCATAAAATTATACCTGCATGCTCCTTTTGAGCGGACGAGGCAGCAATCCATTTAACCGCAGGTCACCGATCTTCCCCCGAAATACTTCTGACGTTCCCGGAAGCCTGGACAGATCCATTGGCCTTACCAGTGACGGAGCCTTCTTGTATTCGATCGCCCCTGACTCGCTGAGCGCTTTATATACAAACTGTGAGCAGAAATAATGGTTCTCCCGTTCAAATGCTTTATGGAACTGACAGAACAACAGTCCCAATATACTGTAACGGTATCTTGAACTGTGAAACTCCATATCATTTAAAAGCACTTCCAGTTTCCGGTATGTATGATTCGTAATATTCAGTTTGTATACTGCACATTTCATATTCTCGGAATCTCCCATGATCCCGTCGTAGATACTCTCCTCCACAAAACCTGCCGGCAGCATAAGTCTCTTATGTTTTCTTGAAAATGTATAAAGTCTGTCAAAACTGTCATCCAGCGATATGGCAGCGTGAGTGAATTCACTCCGCGTTGCCATATACACGAGATTGGAACAGATCGTCGTACTTTTCGTCAATAAAATATATACTGTCTTCATCACAGTTCACCTTATATTTTTCTTTTATCTTTTGTATACCTGCTTTAATAACCATTCATATCTTCCGGTATGATGATCGCTGCTAAAAAGTATACCAGAATTCCTGTCCCTGTACAACCAAAAAGTACACATGCCAGTCTGATCAATGTTGCATCCACATTAAAATACTCTCCGATACCTCCACATACACCACATATCATACGATTGTTCCTTGAGCGAAATAATTTTTTCGGTTCCATAACATATCCTCCTTTATCTGTCGTCTTTTCATATTCCCATATCTTTACTTTATTCTTCAAAAGATACTTCTACATTTCCCATGCCGCATTTGATATCCATATTCTTCGGAGCATGATTATTGATCGTCTTTGTTCCGCCAATGCCGCTGAACTCTTCGTCTCCCCAGATAATACTTCCCATACCGCATTCAATATTACAATTAAAATCCTCCATACTTCCGTCAGCCATAAAGTCGACTTCTCCCATGCCACACTCAATGTCCACATCTCCCGTTACGGTTCCTGCTACGGAGATCGTACCTGCCCCACACTGAAATTCTGCATCCCTTGCTGTAAAATCTGCGATTTCCGTCTCTCCGGCTCCGGTCTCCACCGAAAGTTCCTCTGCATGGATATCTTCTATATATACATAGCCTGCCCCGATATCAACAGATGCTTCTGAAAATGTATATCCTTCCGGGACATAAACATAGATGGTTCCCACAGGTCCATTTTTAATCTTCGCGTCTGACTCAATCTTCAGTTCTCCCTCTTCTACATACTGCTTTAATTTTAATTTCTTCGCAATATCGACACCTTCAACGACAATCTCTGCCGAATCTTCTTCTGTTTCCATAAACTCCAGTTCTACTCCCCATACGTCGACATCAATGGAGCGGATCTCGTCTCTGTCATAAACGTTATGAAAATCTTCCCTTTTGACCGTCCCTGAAAACCCTCCGTCTCCCAGTTCTATATAGTCACCGTCCTCATCCCAGAAAAGTCCTACATGATCCGTAATATGGATTCCTCCGGGAAAACGTGACCGAATTGCATCCACCGTCACTCCAAGAACAAGAGACATCATACAACACACAAGCCCTATTCCGGCACAGACTGCACATACGATCCAAAATCTCTTCCACCCTTTTTTCATCTTCTATGCCACCGCCTTTCTTCTACGGAATATCCGATGGAACACATAGACGATTCCTCTGATGATCCCCGGAACTGCCACGATACATAATTTCACACTTCCGACTGTTCCGATCACGCCGATCACGCCAAGTATCAGTCCGGTTCCAATAAGCGCAAGCCCCACTGCCAGTTCCGGGATAATAGATGCAAGCCCTGCGCCAAAAAGTATGACTCCCACAATGACCAATCCCACAAAACAAACCACGATCGCTACAAATATCGCCGCAACCGCTGCTATCGCACCGAATACGATCGCTATGATCGCAGCCGCAACAGGAAGAGCTACCGGCGCTGCCACAAGAACGATCGCCACGATCAACACTGCTTTTAACACCGGGCTTGTCCTTGGATGAGGCTCCTGGGTTTCTGTGCTTCTGTATTGCCCGTTCCCACTCTGCCTCTCTGTATTCTTAGCGCTTTCCCGTCCTGCCGGAACTTCCTTTCTTTCAAATCTTGCATCCGTATAACCGGTCTCCCGATATTCCTCATATTCACCTGTCGTCTGCTTTTCTATATTCTCTCCCGCGATCCCAAGATTTGCCTTAATGATCTCTGCCAGTTTTGACGGACTTTCAAGGTCGGCGATCACCTGCTGTTCATTTTCTTCGCCCGCATCGTCAAAGTAATCATTATAATATTTCATCGCATCCTGACGTTCAATGGCCGGTACGTCCTGCAATAATGCTGCTAATTCTGTCATAAACTCAATACGGTTCATACAGTTACACCTCCCTTAAATAACTCACTGATCTTTTTGGAATAGTCTTCCCACTCTTTACGGTACAGATTCAGCTGCACTGTCCCTTTATCGGTGACCTTGTAATATCTTCTGTTCCGTCCGTCAAACTGTCTGTCATATACTTCCAGACACTCATCTTTTTGGAGCCTTCTCAGCACAGGATACAATGTAGATTCGGAAACTTCGATCGCTTTTCTTACGTCCTGCGTAATCTTATAGCCATAAGTTCCTGACTCTTCCTGTGACACAACGGCAAGTACAATCGCGTCCAGAAGCGCTGCTCCGGTGTTAAATACCATATCTTCACTTCCTTTCGGTAATACTTTTATAATATTATTTTATTATTAATATTATTTAATTTATCAATATTATATAGCGTATAATATTGTTTGTCAACACATTATTATAGAAACCAAAAGAAAAAGCCTTTTCGCACAAAAAAAGCCCAATCCATGAAGCAATGATAAAACGCTTTATAGGCTGTGCTTTTTTGTTGTATATTTATATATCACACCTTAGCGGTCAGATTTTAAAACCGTGGTGCGTTCGATGATGACCGCTGCCAGGCGACTTTTTAGTTCGACTGGTAACAATGAGTCTTCGCACATTAAAATCCACTTTGGTGTTTGTTTTACAAGGCTTTCGATCAATTTTTCGGCAGTTGCTCTTGTGATGCCACATTCGTCGGCAAATATCAAAAAATCCTTTTTGCGAATATTGGTTTTCTTGCCATTCATCGGCAGCGCAAACTGTTCTTTATCTGCCGGCATATTTACATTTACCGGAAGCAAATCGTATGCAGGAGACAAAACATATTTTCCTGAACCTTCCGCTGTCTCGATAAGTGAAAAATTCTTTAAATGCATATCCGAATTTCCGACGATGAACGAAAATACCAAACGAATAAAAAATTCCGCCATATCTATACCGACTCTCGAAGAATGCATCTTTATGATTTTTGCACAACGTTCATACGAACCTCGATATTTATCTTCGGTCAGTCTTAAATCGAGTTGACAGAAATCTTCCATCGCAAGCATTTCAACGCTATCTTTATTCACCTTCCGGTCAATCCGCCGCGTGATGTAAGCACGTCCCGCATTGCCCTCGATCAGAGCATGGGGAACCGTTGAAATTCCTGCCACATCAGCCATTGACATAATAAGTTGCTCCGATTCAGGGAGTGCTTCAAACTCTGCAACCTGTGGTTTGAGAATATATCCTGTCGGGTAGTTTACAAGTGTCAATCTTGGCTTGTTGTTATCACTTACAAGATGCAAAGACAATTTCTTTTGAACGCCCGGGACAGTAAAGCCCTTGTTCGTAGTTTCAGTTGCTAACAACTTTAACGTTTTATCATCAATTTCGATTTCGGGAAGTTTTGTTATGCCAAAGAAATGCTTTATACATGCCTTATGCCACCCTGCCTCACCGGATGCACGAAGCGGTTTGCCACAGCATAAACAATTCATACGCGTTCCTCCCTTACAGACACATTTCCGATACCATCTTTACAGGCAACAAGGAGTACGCCAAAGCGGTCGCGACTATCAATTTTCCAGTTATCAGTAACTACTTTTAACAGCCAGCCTTCGGGGATAAGACCATCAAAAAATGAAAACAAAGTTTTCGATGTGTAGGCTTCCGACCGTAACGGCAAAGTGAGTGAAACTGCAGATGCATTTTCACTCTTTAAATATTCGATATCATATTTAAAAGAATATCCTTCATCAGTCTCCGTTAACATTCCGGCAAAGTTATTTCTTACATAAATATAGGCAGTTCTGAATACACTCATTTATTTTCCTTCTTTCCGGCAACTGCCTCAGCGTTAAACATAGCAAGAGCAATATTAACTTTGTCCATGCGTACAGTTTCTTTGCCTTGCTCTAGTTCACGCACAAAGCGAAGTCCAAGACCAGAACGCAAAGCAAATTCTTGCTGTGTAAGTCCTGCTGCTTTTCTATTTTCTTTCACAAATTCTGCAATCGGATTCATTTAGGATACCCCATGTATTTATTTACTATGCATTTTACACCCTTTCGGGTATATTGTCAATGTATTTCTATTAAAATATACCCGAAGAGGTGTATTATATACTAAAAATCCATTTTTACACCTTAAAGGGTATAATAAATGGATTTTTAATGCTTAACTCCAAAACTTGATCTTCCCGATCAGCGGAAGTTCTGTTTTCTTTCCTTTACATGCATACACAATCCCCATGACCATCAAGATAAAACACGCAAACTCCGCGATCTCAAATACCCATGACAAAGGACCGCCTCCAAAACTGATAAGAGACCGAAGTCCGAACACGCTCTCGCCGTCCAGAAGTTCTATGAGCGTAGACACAATGTAAAGCACCAGCCCCTGATTGACATGGTGCCGCACATATTCAGACTTCTTATCTCCCGCAAGAATCGGTATCAGCACCAGGATCCCAATATAAGAAAGGACCCCCATCGCACGATTACGGTTTACTTCTTCCCTGTTAAAGTATTCTTCAGAATCACTCTGCTCTTGATGATATGTATGTTCATGCTCCCTGCCATTTGACACGGCATCAGCGCTTTCCGCCTTCTTTTCCACCTTTGGAATCGCTTCCCCGCACTGTGGACAGAATTTCACTGTATCCTCAACCTTCGTACCGCATTTTACACAATATGCCATCTTCTTTAGTCCTCCAATCCCAGTATCTCCGCCAGCACTTCAATGATGATCTCATTGGTGCAGGATTTTACATATCCGAGTAAATGGAGGGATATCTCGTCCTGCTTCTCTGCTTCGGTCAGTGTATTATCTTTCTTTGTCTCATCGATCAATCGGATCAGCTGAGGAGTCAGTTCCTCATACATCTCCATGGTAGTCTGACTTACAAGTTTCCGTAAGTCTTCTTTCTTTGTCGGTACCATATATTCCTCCTATCCTAAGTTCCGTACTTTAAAATCACGCTCTGCCTCACGTTTTTGATCTTTCTTCGCAATATCCTGACGCTTGTCATATAATTTCTTACCTTTGGCAAGCCCTATCTCCACTTTCACAAGACTTCCTTTAAAATACACTTTCAATGGCACGATCGCCATTCCTTTTTCTTTTGTCTTTCCCAGCATCTTGTTGATCTCGCTCTTATGTAGAAGGAGTTTTCGGACCCGCAATGGATCCTTATTGAAGATATTCCCCTTCTCATAAGGGCTGATGTGCATTCCACAGATATATACTTCGCCGTTCTCCACACGGATAAATGACTCCTTGATGCTGCATTTCCCCATACGAAGCGACTTCACTTCTGTCCCATGGAGCGCGATGCCGGCTTCATAATTCTCCAGTATAAAATAATCGTGATACGCCTTTTTATTATTAGCGATCATCTTACCATCTGTCTTCGCCTTCGCCATCTTCCCAATCTCCTTCATCTGCTATTTCAAAATCAATGGTCCGCTGCAGTTTATCTGTTCCAATGACCCGCACGCAGACTTCCTGACCAAGTTTATATATCTTTCCTGTATGCACGCCGATCATCTCATACCTGTCTTCCCTGTAATCATAATGATCATCTGTCATATTCACTACATGGACAAGTCCTTCGACCGTATTCGGAAGTTCTACATACATGCCCCATTTCGTGATACCGGAGATCACGCCCCGATATACGTCTCCGATATGCGCCTGCATATACTCTACTTTTTTAAGTTTTATCGTCTCCCTCTCCGCCTCGTCTGCACGCCTTTCTGTCTCGCTGGCATGTTTTGTCACCTCCGGCAGGATATTCTGATAGTGCCCGATTTTTTCTTCCTTCATTCTGCCACGAAGGTTATCCTTGATAATGCGGTGAATCTGAAGGTCAGGGTATCGCCTGATCGGAGAGGTAAAATGCGTATAATAATTTGCCGCCAGTCCAAAATGTCCTGTATTATCCGGTGTGTACCTCGCCTGTTTCATAGATCTGAGAGCAAGCCTGCTGATCAATGCTTCATGCGGCGTTCCAAATGTCTTCGCAAGAAGCTTCTGTATCTCTTTGGGACGTATCTCATTTGCCCCTATATGCATGGAATATCCAAAATTATTGATAAATGTCGCAAGGGCGCGGATCTTTTCCTCATCGGGCGCCTCATGGGTACGGTAAACAAACGGAATCTCCTGCCAGTAATAATCCTCAGCAACCGTTTCATTTGCCAGCAACATGAAATCCTCAATAATCTTTGTCGCCACGTTCCTGTCGTAAGGCCTGATATCTGTCGGATGCCCGGCTTCGTCCAATATCACCTTCGTCTCCGGGAAATCAAAATCAATGGATCCTCTCTGCTTTCGTCTGTTTCTCAAGATACCGGACAATTCCTGCATCCGTTCAAACATGGGCACCAGTTCCCGGTACTCTGAGATCTCTGCCTCGTCTCTGTCCTCTAAGATCTTCTTCACGCTGGTATAACTCATACGACGGTCTACACGGATCACTGTCTCCGCGATCTCATGGTCGATCACGACTCCTTTCGGATTCACCGTCATGATACAACTAAGGGCAAGCCTGTCCTCCCCTGCGTTCAGAGAACAGATGCCATTGGACAACGTGTGTGGGAGCATCGGGATCACCCGGTCTACCAGATACACACTGGTCCCTCTTTCAAAAGCCTCCCTGTC
>CAYOSJ010000045.1:0-18417 GCA_964406595.1 uncultured Dorea sp. | reverse complement strand
TGAGACAAATTAACAATTGTTGTAAGAACTGCAGCAGATGTGGTATACTAACATGCGTAACAAAAAGAAAAAGATAGAAGGTAAAATATGGAAGAAATTCAGTTTAAACGGGCAGAATTAGAAGATAAGGAGATCATATCGAGATATTTGCACACACATTGCAGCAGAAGCTGCGAGAGAACTTTTGTCAATGTATTTTTGTGGTCCAGACACTATCCGGTGAAATGGGCGATCATCGAAGATGCGCTTGTGTTTAAAAGTGAAGATGATACCCATGTATCTTTTACATTTCCGGCAGGAGAAGATGAGAATATAAAGAAAGCCATAAAAGTCATGGAGGAGTACAGCAAAGAAAAAGGGTATCCATTTAGCATGTATAATGTGACGCCGGATTATTTTGCGAAACTTGAAGAATGGTATCCGGGAAGGTTCCAGATCGACTATCAGCGGGATCTTGCAGATTATGTGTATGAATCTGAGAAGCTTGCTACATTAGCAGGAAAGAAACTTCATGGGAAGAGGAATCATATCAATAAATTTAAGACCGTTTATGAGGGACGGTGGAGTTATGAATCCATCACTGCGGATAATGTAGAAGAGTGTTTCCAGATGGCATTAAAATGGAGAAATGCCAATGGCTGCGAGGAAGATGAAGAAAAGAATGCAGAGATGTGCGTTACGCTTAACTCTCTGCGCCTTTTTCAGGAACTGGAACTGACAGGTGGAATTATAAGAGTAGACGGTGAGATCGTGGCGTTTACCATTGGAGAACCTCTGTGTGAGGACACATTCGTTGTGCATATCGAGAAGGCTTATGCAGATATCCAGGGTGCATACCCGATGATCAACCAGCAGTTTGTGGAACATGAGTGCATGAATTATAAGTATGTGAACCGAGAAGAGGATACAGGAGCGGAAGGCCTGCGCAAAGCCAAACTTTCTTATCGCCCGGTATTTCTCGTAGAGAAAGGGAAAGTGACAGAGAAGGAGTGATACGAGATGATAGCAGAGAAGATGAAAAATATGGTGGCAAATAGTTCTGCCATCCGCGCGATGTTTGAGGAAGGGAACAGGCTGGCGCAGATATACGGCGCGGAGAATGTGTTTGATTTTAGTCTTGGCAATCCCAATGTTCCTGCTCCGGAGTCGGTAAAACAGGCGATCCGTGAATTGATCGACGAGGAAGATCCGGTTGTGCTTCATGGCTATACCAACAGTAACTGTGGATATGCAGATGTCAGAGAGGCAGTTGCTGTTTCCTTAAACGAGAGATTTGGCACAACGTTTGAGGGAAAGAACATCGTTATGACAGTAGGAGCCGCAGGCGGACTGAATGTGATCTTAAAGTCTCTGATCAATCCGGGAGACGAGGTGATTGCATTTGCACCGTATTTTGGGGAATATCGTTCATATACGAACAATTATGACGGTGTGCTGGTGGAGATCTCACCGGACACAGAGACTTTCCAGCCGAAACTGGATGAATTTGAAGAGAAGATCACACCAAAGACAAAAGTGGTGATCGTAAATACACCGAATAATCCGACCGGCGTCGTATATTCCGAAGAGACGATCCGGAAACTGGCGGCTATTATGGAGGCAAAGCAGAAAGAATATGGAACGGAGATCTTCCTGATCTCTGATGAACCCTATCGTGAACTGGTATATGATGGAGTGGAAGTACCATTCTTGACAAAATATTATGATAATACAGTGATAGGTTATTCCTACAGCAAGTCGTTGTCTTTGCCGGGCGAGCGTATCGGATATCTGGTGATCCCGGACGAAGTGGCAGACAGCAAAGATCTGCTGGCGGCAGCCAATGTGGCGACAAGGATCCTTGGATTTGTAAATGCACCTACCCTGCAGCAGAAAGTTGTGGCAAGATGCCTGAATGAAAAGACGGACATTTCTTTCTATGACAGAAACAGAGAGACCTTATACAATGGACTCCGGGAATGTGGGTTCGAGTGCATCAAGCCGGAAGGAGCGTTTTACCTTTTTGTAAAATCACCGGTTGCCGATGAAAAAGCATTCTGCGAGGCAGCGAAGAAGTATAATCTTCTGATTGTTCCGGGAAGTTCCTTTGCATGTCCGGGTTATGTAAGGCTGGCATACTGTGTATCTTATGAAACGATTGTGAATTCCCTGCCGAAATTTCAGGAACTTGCGAAGGAGTATTTTTAAGAATGAAAGCATTTGAAAAAAATATCCGAAAGGTAGAACCTTATGTGCCGGGTGAGCAGCCCAGGCAGAAGGCGATCAAATTAAATACCAATGAGAACCCTTATCCTCCGGCTCCGGGGGTGGCACGTATCCTGGCGCAGATGGATGCGGACAGACTCCGCCTTTATCCGGATCCTGCCGCAGAAGTGCTGGTAAAAGAACTGGCGGAAGCCTACAGAGTAGATCCGGCGCAGGTATTTGTTGGAGTGGGATCGGATGATGTGCTGTCTATGTGTTTCCTGACATTTTTTCATTCCCAGAAGCCGGTCTTGTTTCCTGATCTTACATATTCTTTTTATAAAGTGTGGGCAGGGCTCTACCGGATCCCGTATGAATGTCCGAGATTAGATGAGGATTTTCGGCTTGTAAAAGAGGATTATTATAAAGAAAATGGCGGGATCATCTTTCCGAATCCCAATGCGCCGACAGGTCTTTATGAAGACCTGGATGTGATCGAAGATATCATTGCACATAATCAAGAGGTGATCGTGATCATCGACGAGGCGTATATTGACTTTGCGGGACGTTCGGCACTGGAACTAATCGATAAATATGAGAATTTACTTGTGGTGCAGACATTCTCCAAGTCACGCTCTATGGCGGGCATGAGGATCGGCTATGCGATCGGGGCTCCGGCGCTGATCAAATATCTGAACGATGTGAAATATTCCTTTAATTCTTACACGATGAACCAGACGTCTCTCCTGTGTGGGGCGGAGGCCGTGAAAGACCAGGAATATTTTGAAGAAAACCTTCGTAAGATTGTGGAGACGAGAGAATGGGCGAAGGAAGAATTTGCAAAACTGGGGTTTGCGTTTACAGATTCCCGGGCGAATTTTCTGTTTGTCACCCATCCGTCTTATGAGGCGAAAGAACTGTTCGAAGCCATGAAAGCAGAAGGCATCTATGTCCGCTACTGGGAAAGCGCGCGTATCTCTCAGTATATGCGTGTTACGGTAGGGACAAGAGAAGAGATGGAGACCATGTTTGCATTTCTAAGGAGATATATTACAGGAAGATAGAGATATAAAAGGAGAATGTCTATGACGGAATCATTAGTACAGAGTATTATCAACGTTCTGGGCGGGAGTGTTGGGAAGGAAGCGATCGTATTTCTCATCTCTATGATACCGATCCTGGAACTTCGAGGCGCGCTTCTTGTTGCAGGACCGCTTTTGGGCGTGCCGGTGGCGAAAGCGATACCACTGTGCATCATAGGAAATATTATCCCGGTACCCTTTATCCTGCTCCTGATCACGCCTGTGTTCAGATGGATGAAAGGGACGAAACTTTTCAAGCCTATGGTCGATAAGCTGGAAGCGAAAGCCATGAGTAAGAGTGATAAGATTGAGAAATATGAGTTCTGGGGACTGGTGCTGTTCGTGGGGATCCCGCTTCCGGGAACGGGGGCATGGACAGGTTCCCTGATCGCAGCGCTGCTTGGCGTAAAGTTCAAGAAGGCATTTCCGGCGGTGATCCTGGGGATCTTCATGGCGACGCTGATCATGTGGTTTATTTCTTACGTGCTTCTTGGGGGAGTGCATGTTCTGGGATGATCGCAGGGAAATGAGAGGAAGAATGATAAGTATAGAGGAGGAACGGATATGGAGAAATTATATGATGTAACGGCTTTGGGAGAAATGTTGATTGATTTTACGATGAACGGACAGAGCGAGCAGGGAAACGGACTGTTTGAGGCATGTCCGGGAGGCGCGCCGTGCAATGTGCTTGCCATGCTGAATAAACTGGGAAGAAAAGCGGCATTTATCGGAAAAGTAGGGAACGATCAGTTTGGAAGACTGTTAAAAGATACGATCGAGGATGTGGGAATTGAGTCCAAAGGGCTGGTGTTCGATGAAGAGATCAATACCACCCTTGCATTTGTGCATACATTTCCGGATGGAGACCGTGAGTTTTCTTTCTACAGAAAACCGGGAGCAGATATGATGCTTACAGAAGATGAAGTAGATTATGACCTGATCCGTCAGTCGAAAGTGTTCCATTTTGGAACATTATCCATGACGGACGAGCCTGTAAAAAGTGCGACCAAAAAAGCACTTCAGGCAGCAAAAGAATCCGGCTGCATCATTACATTTGACCCGAACTTAAGAGAGCCTTTGTGGAAGTCTCTTGATGACGCGAAAGCAGCCATGGAATACGGATTTCAATATTGTGATATGCTGAAGATCTCCGATAATGAGATTCAGTTTATATCAGGAAAAGAAGATTATGACGAAGGAATCCGATATTTGCAGGAGAAATATCATATTCCGGTGATCTTCCTTACGATGGGAAAAGAAGGAAGCCGTGCATATTATAAAGATTTAAGAGTTGAAAGGGCAGGATTTTCTGTGGAAGCGATCGAGACAACAGGCGCCGGAGATACGTTCTGCGGCTGTGCGATCCACGGACTTTTGCAATATGGCATCGAGAATCTTGACGAGGAGAAGCTGGGAAAGATTCTTACTTACGCCAATGCCGGAGCGGCGCTTATCACATTGAAGAAAGGTGCGATCCGTTCCATGCCGGAGCCGGCGCAGATTGAAAAGATGTTAAATGTTGAATAAAGGCTGTACGATATGGTATAATTAATTCTGTAAAGACGTAAGGAATATATCAGAGAGGACTAATTAGAGAATGATTATAGCGAAGAATGATGAAGCGAAACGCAGTAAGATATGGGGGATCGTGATAACCGTTTCCTCTGCTCTGATTGTGCTGATCGCAATTTACCTGCTTGTGAAACTTTTTACGGGGAATCCTGTAAAAGGCACATGGGAAAGTGAGGATGGGAACCTTACGCTTGAAGTAATGAACCATGGTTCTATGTATGTGAAGATACAGGATATTGCGGAAGGAACAGATGCAAAGGTAAAGGCATCTTACACGATAGACAAGGAGATAAAGACCATCTCGATCAGAGAAGATGTGTCAGAACTTCGCAAAGCCACAGAAAAAGCGGATGGAGCATTTGATCAGGAGACACTTAAGAATGCAGTGTCAGGTGTGATGACTACGTTTACTTATAATGTGGAGGGAGGACAGCTGACACTTTCCGAGAGAGAGTACGGCGAGCAGCTTACATTTATAAGGAAATAAAAGAGCCCCTCTATTGATGTGTGATAGAGGGGTTTTCATGATATAGGAAACTTCGTTTCCTATATCACAAAACCCTCCGGGGGATGCGCACTCGCGCGAAGATGTAATATGTCGCAGGCGACCGCGCTCGGCGCGAGAATGTGCCAGGGCACATTCTATTTTATAAAGAGAGGTGCAGATCATGTATAGAGAAAAGACGAAGAAGATCAGGATCGGGGATGTGACGATCGGCGGTGGGAACAGGATCGCCATTCAGTCCATGACCAATACACGCACGGAGGACGTAGAGGCGACCGTGGCGCAGATATTGGAACTTGAGAAGGCGGGGTGCGAGATCATCCGCTGTGCGGTTCCGACGAAAGAGGCGGCGGCTGCGCTGAAAGAGATCAAAAAGAAGATACATATCCCACTGGTAGCAGATATTCATTTTGATTATAAACTTGCTATCCTGGCGATCGAAAACGGAGCAGATAAGATCCGTATCAATCCGGGAAACATCGGAGATGAATCTCGGGTGAAAGCAGTTGTTGATAAAGCGAAAGAGTATGGCGTTCCGATCCGCGTGGGAGTGAACAGCGGTTCTCTGGAGAAACAGCTTGTGGAAAAATATGGGGGAGTGACGGCAGAGGGACTGGTAGAAAGTGCGCTGGATAAAGTACGCATGATTGAAAAATTCGGGTATGAAGAACTGGTCGTAAGCATCAAGTCTTCGGACGTGATGATGTGTGTGAAAGCGCATGAGCTGATTGCAGAGAAATGTCCGTATCCACTTCATGTGGGTATTACGGAAGCAGGTACGCTGCTGGCAGGAAATATCAAGTCTTCCATCGGACTGGGGCTGATCCTCGGACAGGGAATCGGTGATACCATCCGCGTGTCACTGACCGGGGCTCCGGTCGAGGAGATCAGATCTGCCAAATTGATCTTAAAGACACTGGGACTTCGCACAGGCGGCATCGAGGTGGTCTCCTGTCCGACTTGCGGAAGAACGAAGATCGATCTTATAGGACTTGCAAATCAGGTAGAAGATATGGTTGCAGACATACCGCTTGATATTAAGGTTGCCGTGATGGGCTGTGTGGTAAATGGACCGGGTGAAGCCAAAGAGGCAGATATTGGAATTGCCGGAGGAATTGGCGAGGGACTTCTGATCAAAAAAGGTGAGATCGTGAAGAAAGTAAAAGAAGAAGAATTGTTGGAAACATTGAGACAGGAGTTGTTACACTGGAATGAGTAAGCCATTTTTTGAAGTATTTCCTACCCTTCGGGTGGGAGAAGATCTGCAGATGTTATTTTCAGGAGCAGAGGTTGGGAAGGTCGCGACGAATTCGGCGCGTACTTTTATCAGAGTGTACTTAGAGAGCGGGCACCTGATTCAGAAAGCACGGATATATGAGATGGAGCAGCTGATCAAAGATCAGCTGTTTGCCACTGGCAGGATCGAGGTAGAGGTCATCGAAACCTTCAGGTTGTCGGAGCAGTATACTCCTGAGAATATCATGAAGGAATACTACGACAGTTTTCTGGCGGAATTAAATGACAGAAGTGTGGTGGAGCGCAGTATGTTCCAAAGTGCAGGATATGCCTTTGAGGAAGGGAATATTCTTTGTCTTGAACTGACAGACTCTATCGTATCTCAGGGCAGGAAGGAAGAATTGTCATCATACCTGAAAGAAGTCTATGAACAGAGATTCCAGTGTCCGATCGAAGTACGTGTGCGTTATCAGAAGGCGAAAGAAAGCAAACTGAAATACAACAGTCTGAAAGTCCGGCAGGAAGTAGACCATATTCTTTCACAGGCAGAATCCATACAGAAACAGAAAGAAGAGAAGGATTCCAAAGAGACGGAAGGGAAGAAAAAGGAAGTCAGAGAAAAGAAAGTATTTGAGCCGCGCCGTAAAGCGCCGGATGCAGACGGTCTTGTGTATGGCAGGGCATTTGATGATGAGCCGATCGAACTTTCCCAGGTCGCAGGTGAGATGGGAGAGATCACATTCCGCGGAAAGGTCATCAGTTTCGATACGAGAGAGATCCGAAACGAGAAGACCATTATCATGTATGCGGTGACGGATTTTACGGACACCATTATGGTAAAAATGTTTGTGCGCAACGATCAGCTGGCGGAAGTGATCGGCGAGGTGAAGCCGGGAGCATTTTTAAAGATCAAAGGAGTCACCACGATTGACAAATTTGACGGGGAACTTACGATAGGATCTGTATTTGGTATTAAGAAGATACCGGATTTTACAGAGAGCAGAAAAGATACGGCGCCCGAGAAACGTGTAGAACTTCATTGTCACACGAAGATGAGCGACATGGATGGTGTGTCAGAAGTGCGGGATATTGTAAAACGCGCGCACGACTGGGGGCACAAGGCGATCGCCATCACAGATCATGGCGTTGTGCAGGCATTCCCGGACGCCAATCATTTTATTGAAGGGCTGGATAAAGAAGATCCCTTCAAGGTGATCTACGGAGTGGAAGGTTATCTGGTAGACGACCTGCAGGATGTGGCAATAAATCAGAAAGGGCAGTCTCTTGACGGCACTTATGTAGTCTTTGACCTGGAAACGACAGGGTTCAGCCCGATCCAGGACAAGATCATCGAGATCGGCGCGGTGAAGGTAGAGCATGGTGTGATCACGGACAGGTACAGCACTTTTGTAGATCCGAAAACGCCGATTCCTTTTAAGATCACCCAACTTACCAGCATTACAGATGATATGGTGATCGGTGCGCCGGATATCGAGACGGTGCTGCCGGAATTCCTGGAGTTTGTGGGCGATGCGGTACTGGTGGCGCATAATGCGTCTTTTGACGTGGGATTTATCGAGCAGAACTGTAGGTATCAGGATATCATGCCTGATTTTACATCGGTAGATACGGTGGCGCTGGCAAGGATCCTGCTGCCGACGCTTGCGAAATTCAAATTGAATGTGGTGGCAAAGGCGCTGAATATCTCCCAGGAGCATCACCACCGTGCGGTAGACGATGCGCGGGTGACGGCAGAGATCTTCGTGAAGTTTATAGAGATGCTGAAGGAGAAGGATATCCATGATCTGAAAAAACTGAACCAGGCAGGCTCCAAAGACGTCAATATGGTACGGAAGCTTCCTTCTTATCATGTCATCATACTGGCGAAGAATGACGTTGGAAGAGTCAATCTGTATACATTGATTTCCAAGTCTCATCTGGAATATTTCGGGCGGACGCCGAGAATCCCCAAGAGTGAGCTGACAAAACACAGAGAAGGGCTGATCGTGGGAAGCGCCTGTGAGGCAGGAGAACTGTATCAGGCAATGTTAAATGAGAAGTCCGAGGAGCGGATCGCGAAGATCGTGGACTTCTATGATTATCTGGAAGTTCAGCCTGTAGGAAATAACCGCTTTATGATCGAGAGCGACCGGATCTCCAGGATCAAATGTGAGGAAGATATCCGGGATATGAACCGCCGGATCATAAAATTAGGGGAACAGTTCGATAAGCCGGTGGTCGCGACCTGCGACGTGCATTTCTTAGATCCGGGAGATGAGGTCTACCGTCGGATCATTATGGCAGGCAAGGGGTTTACAGACGCAGATAATCAGGCGCCCCTTTACCTGCATACGACTGACGAAATGCTTGCAGAGTTTGAGTATCTCGGTTCGGCGAAAGCAAAAGAGATCGTCATAGACAATCCGAATAAGATCGCAGATTCTATTGAAAAGATATCTCCGGTGCGGCCGGACAAATGTCCGCCGGTCATACCGGATTCAGATAAGGAGTTAAAAGACATTTGTTATAAAAAGGCATATTCCATGTATGGAGATCCGCTTCCGCCCATCGTTACGGAGCGTCTGGAGAGGGAACTTCATTCCATCATCTCCAACGGGTTCGCCGTTATGTATATCATCGCGCAGAAACTGGTGTGGAAGTCTAATGAGGACGGATATCTGGTAGGTTCCAGGGGATCTGTAGGATCTTCTTTTGTGGCGACGATGGCGGGAATCACGGAGGTCAATCCATTAAGCCCGCATTATTATTGTCCAAAGTGCCATTATAGTGATTTTGAGTCTGAAGAGGTGACTGCCTATGCCGGTGGGTGCGGCTGGGATATGCCGGATAAAAAATGCCCGGTATGCGGGGAACCGCTGGCGAAAGATGGGTTTGATATCCCGTTTGAGACGTTCCTTGGATTTAAGGGAAATAAAGAGCCGGATATCGACCTTAACTTTTCCGGTGATTATCAGAGCCATGCACATAAGTATACAGAAGTTATCTTCGGAGAAGGACAGACGTTTCGCGCGGGAACGATAGGTACACTGGCAGATAAGACTGCCTTTGGATATGTGAAAAATTATTTTGAGGAGCGCGGAGCGAGAAAACGAAGCTGTGAGATCAACCGCATCGTGCAGGGATGTACGGGGATCAGACGGAGCACGGGGCAACATCCGGGTGGTATCATCGTACTGCCTCACGGGGAGAATATCAACTCATTTACTCCGGTACAGCACCCGGCAAACGATATGAACACGGATATCATTACGACGCATTTTGACTACCATTCCATTGACCATAACTTATTGAAACTGGATATCCTGGGACATGATGATCCGACCATGATCAAATCGCTGGAGGCTTATATCAGTTCTCCTGCGATGGAAAATGAATATAATGAGACGGACAATCCTTTTATCGCAACGAAGATCCCTCTTGACGACCAGGGGGTAATGTCTCTGTTCCATGATACGTCTGCACTTGGAATCACACCGGATGACATCAGCGGCTGTCCGGTGGGCTGTCTCGGGATCCCGGAGTTTGGAACAGATTTTGTCATCCAGATGGTGGTGGATACAAAGCCGCAGAATCTGTCCGATCTGATCCGGATCTCTGGATTGTCCCATGGGACAGACGTGTGGCTTAACAATGCACAGGAACTGATCAAGAGTGGGAAAGCGACCATTTCCACGGCGATCTGTACCCGTGACGATATTATGACCTATCTGATCAATAAGGGCATGGACAGCGAGGAATCCTTCACCATCATGGAACGAGTCCGTAAAGGAGCGGTAGCCAAGGGGAAATGTAAGGAATGGCCGCAGTTCAAAGAAGACATGGAAGCCCATGGGATCCCGGACTGGTATATCTGGTCCTGTGAGAAGATCAAGTATATGTTCCCGAAAGCCCATGCGGCGGCTTATGTTATGATGGCGTATCGGATCGCTTACTGCAAGATCAATTATCCGCTGGCATATTATGCTTCTTATTTTGGGATCCGTGCAGATGCATTCTCTTATGAGATCATGTGTCAGGGCAAGGAACAGTTAAATCAGTATATGGAAGATTATAAGAGACGCGCCGATTCTCTCAGCAAGAAGGAGCAGGATACCATGAAAGATATGCGGATCGTTCAGGAGATGTACGCGCGGGGATTTGAATTTATGCCAATAGACATCTACCGTGCCAGGGCAACCAGGTTCCTTATTGTGGACGGCAAGCTGATGCCGCCATTTTCCAGCATTGACGGCATGGGTGATAAGGCGGCGGAAGCAGTAGAGGCGGCGGGAAAAGATGGAAAATACCTGTCCCGCGATGATTTCAGACAGAGAACGAAGGTCAGTCAGACGGTGATCGACACGATGACACAGTTAGGGCTTTTGGGAGATCTCCCAGAATCTAACCAGTTGTCTCTGTTTGACCTCACTATGTGATCAGTATTTTCTTTTGTGTGAAAAAATGCTATACTGTAGGGCGAAGTGGAAAGCGGACATTTGAGGAGGAATTTATGAAATTAACACAACTGTTAGAACGATTAGAATATGAAGTGGTGCAGGGGAATATAGAAATGGAAATATCCACCCTGATCAATGATTCCCGCAAGGTAGAAGAAGGAAGTGTGTTTGTATGTATCACGGGGGCGGTGTCTGACGGGCATGCTTATGTGCAGCAGGTGGCTGAAAAAGGCGCGGCAGCAGTGATCGTGGAGCATGACGTGGATGCACCGGAGAATATGACGGTGATCAAAGTGGCAGATACCCGTTACGCCCTTGCCTATATGTCGGCGGCATATTTTGGTTATCCAGCAGAGAAATTAAAAGTGATCGGGATTACCGGAACGAAAGGAAAGACGACCACCACTTACATGGTGAAGTCCATTTTGGAAGATGTGGGCCATAAGGTGGGCCTGATCGGGACGATCGAAGCGATCATCGGAGAGGAGTCGATTCCTGCGAACAATACAACGCCGGAATCTTATACCATTCAGGATTATTTTGCCCGTATGGTAGAAGCAGGATGTGACAGTGTAGTGATGGAAGTGTCTTCACAGGGGCTGATGCTTCACAGAACGGCAGGGATCCCGTTCGAGATCGGTATTTTTACAAATCTTGGAGAAGACCATATCGGGCCGAACGAACATAAAGATTTTGACGACTATAAACGGTGTAAAGGAATGTTGTTCAGACAGTGTAAACTGGGCATTGCCAATGTAGATGACAAGTGGTTTGAAGATGTGTTTGAAGGGGCAACCTGTCAGACGGAGACATTTGGCTTCTCTGAGAAAGCAGACCTTCGCGCAGTGGACGTAGAGCATGTGTCACGGCCGGGATATCTGGGCGTGAGATACCATGTGACAGGGCTTATGGATTTTGATGTGGAGATCGACATACCGGGAGAGTTCAGTGTGTATAATTCACTGACAGCAATCGCAGTATGCAGACATTTTGGCGTACCTGTGGAAAATATCAGGAAAGCGCTCAAGGTGGCAAAAGTGAAGGGGCGCATCGAGATGGTCAAAGTGTCTGATGATTTCACTTTGATGATCGATTACGCACACAATGCCATGAGTCTGGAGAGTCTCCTCCACACATTGAGAGACTATAAGCCGGAGCGTATCGTGACGGTATTTGGCTGCGGCGGAAACCGCTCGAAGACAAGACGTTATGAGATGGGCGAAGTGGCAGGAAGATTATCCGACTTTACGATCATTACGTCTGATAATCCGAGATTCGAGGAGCCGCAGGCGATCATCGACGATATCATTCTCGGAATGAAGAAGACAGATGGAGAGTATATCGCCATCTGCGACAGAAAAGAAGCGATCAGATATGCCATCGAAAATGGCCGTCCGGGCGATGTGATCATTCTCGCCGGAAAAGGGCATGAGACATATCAGGAGATCAAAGGTGTGAAGTATGATATGGACGAGCGCGTCCTTATTAAAGAAGTGCTTGAGGAACTGGGACGCGGATAGAAAAAGATGAAAGGAAGAACATGTACGCCAAAGTCATTGTAGATATTACATGTGAAAAACTGGATAGAGTGTTTGAGTACAGTATCCCTCCGCATCTTGTGGGGGCGATCCAGATCGGGGCGGAAGTTGTGGTTCCTTTTGGACGGGGAAATAAAGAAACCAGGGCGTATGTGACGGGGCTTACCGAAACACCGGAATATGATCCGAAACGGATAAAGCCGCTCCTTTGCGTGGCAGAGGACAGCCGTGGGATCGAATCGAAACTGGTGGCTCTTGCGGCGTGGATGAAAGAATATTATGGCGGCACCATGATACAGGCATTAAAAACGGTGCTGCCCATTAAGAAAAAAGAAAAGACTCTGAAAAAACGAAGGGTGCGCCTGCTCTTGACGGAAGAAGAAGGAAAAGAAAAACTGGACTTTTATCTCCGGAAGAACCAGCGTGCCCGTGCGAGGCTTCTGGCGGGACTATTGGATCAGCCGGAACAGGAGTATGAACTGATCACGAAAAAACTGAATGTGACGTTGGCGACGATCCGGGCGCTGGAGGAACAGGGGGTACTGGAAGTGGCAGCAGAGGAGACGTTCCGCAATCCCGTCCGGTATAAAAGAAAAGAGCAAAAAGAGATCGTCCGTACGAAAGAGCAAGAAGAAGCAATTCGTATCTTTCGGGAGGATTATGATTCCGGGAAAAGAGGGACTTATCTTCTCTATGGTGTGACTGGCAGCGGAAAGACGGAAGTGTATATGGAGATGATAGAATATGTGGTGCGTCAGGGGAAACAGGCGATCGTGCTGATCCCGGAGATCGCCCTTACCTATCAGACGGTTTTAAGATTCTATGGAAGGTTCGGAGACCGGGTATCCATCTTAAATTCCAGACTTTCAGCAGGCGAACGTTCCGACCAGATGGCGCGGGTGGAACGGGGAGATGTGGACGTGATGATCGGGCCACGCTCTGCATTATTTACACCATTTGCGGCGCTTGGGCTGATCGTCATTGACGAGGAGCATGAACAGACTTATAAGAGTGAGCAGGTGCCGCGCTATCATGCCCGGGAGACTGCGATCAGGCGAGCGGAAAATGAAGGAGCCAGCGTGGTACTTGGGTCTGCCACGCCATCGCTGGAGGCTTATGACAGATGTAAAAAAGGAGAATATACACTTCTGACGCTTGCAGGAAGGGCAACGTCGCAGCAGCTGCCGGAAGTATATACCGTAGATATGCGGGAAGAATTAAAGAGAGGGAATCGCTCCATCTTAAGCAACCGCTTAAAAAAGATGATAGAGAAGCGGCTGGAAAATGGCGAGCAGACCATACTTTTCCTGAATCGCCGCGGGTATGCAGGATTCGTCTCTTGTCGTTCCTGCGGATATGTAGTAAAATGTCCTCATTGTGATGTAGCACTTTCTTCCCACAGAAATGGAATGCTGGTCTGCCATTATTGCGGATATGAAGAACCTGCCATACAGAACTGTCCGTCCTGCGGTTCTCCATACATAGGAGGATTCAAGGCAGGCACACAGGCGATCGAGGATATGGTGAAGCGGGAATTTCCGCAGGCAGGGGTTCTTCGCATGGATATGGATACGACCAGGAATAAGGGAGGGCATGAAGAGATCCTGTCGGCATTTGCAAATGGAGATGCAGATATCCTGATCGGAACGCAGATGATCGTAAAGGGACATGATTTTCCGAATGTAACGCTGGTGGGTATCCTGGCGGCGGATATGTCGCTGTATGGAGAGGATTACCGTTCGGCAGAGAGGACTTTTGAACTTCTTACCCAGGCAGCCGGAAGAGCCGGAAGAGGAGAGAAGAGAGGAGAAGTCATCATACAGACCTACAGCCCGAAACACTACAGTATCCAGATGGCAAAGCGGCAGGACTATGAGGGATTCTACGCGGAGGAGATGCGTTACCGGGAACTTATGGGATATCCTCCGGC
Source organism: uncultured Dorea sp. (assembly GCA_964406595.1). GTDB lineage: Bacteria > Bacillota > Clostridia > Lachnospirales > Lachnospiraceae > CAPEBR01. Next base: position 3,913 of record CAYOSJ010000045.1, on the reverse strand, counting down.
ATCGGAACTTCTTGCAGTGCTTCTTACGGGAGAAGAGGAAGAACTTCTCGAAAAGGGTGCAAAATATCTGAAAGAATTTGCTGTGGCGGCAGGAAAAGGAAAGGACATACAGGTCATAGGGCCTGCAAGCCCTTATGTGGGAAAGGTGAACGATATTTACCGCAGGGTAGTATATCTGAAATGCAAAGATTATCGGGAACTTATGAAGGTGAAAGATTATCTGGAGCGGTATATTGAGATGAATCGTGGATTTCAGACGCTTCGGATTCAGTTTGATTTTAATCCAATGAATATATTTTAAGGAGGAAGACTTAAGATGGCGATCAGAAAGATCCGTGAACTGGGTGATGATGTATTAACAAAAGAATGTAAAGAAGTAACCAAAATGACACTTCGTACGAAGGTGCTGATCGAGGATATGCTTGATACGATGTATGAAGCAATGGGAGTCGGTCTTGCGGCTCCTCAGGTAGGCATATTGAAGAGAATTGTGACGGTCGATGTGGGAGAAGGGCCGATCATCCTGATCAACCCGGAGATCATCGAGACTTCCGGTGAGCAGACAGGAGAGGAAGGCTGCTTAAGCGTACCGGGAAAAGCGGGCGTAGTAACAAGACCGGATTATGTAAAAGTGCGTGCTTTGGATGAGAATATGGAAGAACGGATCTGGGAAGGAGAGGAACTTCTTGCCCGTGCATTCTGCCATGAGATCGATCATCTGAATGGTCAGCTGTATGTAGATAAAGTGGAGGGAGAACTTCATGATGTGAGAATGGAGGACGAAGAATAGATGAGAGTGATATTCATGGGGACGCCGGATATCGCGGTGCAGCCACTTCTTGCACTTGCAAAGGAACACGAAGTAGTCCTGGCAGTGTCACAGCCTGATAAACCAAAGGGACGAGGCGGCAAGATGCAGCCGACTCCCGTCAAAGAAGCGGCGATGGAACTGGGGATCCCGGTCTATCAGCCGAAGAGGATCAGAGATGAGGCATGTATTGAGGAACTTCGAACATACCAGGCAGATGTGATGGTCATCATTGCATTTGGACAGATCATCCCGAAAGAGATCCTTGAGATGACGCCTTATGGCTGTATCAATATCCATGCGTCACTCCTGCCGAAATACCGTGGCGCGGCTCCGATTCAGTGGGCAGTCATTAACGGAGAAGAGGTGTCGGGAGTCACGACTATGCAGATGGATGAGGGACTGGATACCGGAGATATGCTTCTGAAAGAAGAAATCGTGTTGGATGAAAAGGAGACAGGCGGCAGTCTCTATGATAAGATCGCAGAGGCGGGAGCGGCTCTTGGGCTTAAGACTTTACGGGGACTGGAAGAAGGAACCATCACGCCGGAAAAACAACCGGAAGAAAGTCCGACGCCTTATGCGCGTATGCTTGATAAGGCACTTGGCAATATTGACTGGAAAGAATCAGCAGTCTCGATCGAGCGTCTGATCCGCGGATTGAATCCATGGCCCAGCGCATACACAGACTGGGACGGCAAAGTAATGAAGATCTGGCAGGCGGAAGTTTTAAGCGAAGAGGGTGCAGACCTTGCGGCGGACCGTGTGCCGGGAATGGTTGTCCGTGTAGAAAAGGACAGTTTTTCTGTGCAGACAGGAGGCGGACTTTTGAAGGTTACAGAACTTCAGATTCCGGGAAAGAAGAGAATGGAAGCAGGAGCATTTCTCAGGGGATATAGCATAAAAACAGGAGAAATTCTTAAAAAACTATGAAAATCAAGTATTTTTTCTGCGTTTCATATATAATATCTGTATGTACAGATAAGGAGGGAAAAAAGTATGTATTATCCAATGGGGTTCGGGCTTGACCCAACATATATCCTTGTAATTATTGGCGTTATTATATGCATGGCGGCATCGGCAAAGATGAATTCGACATTCAGCAGATATTCCAGAGTCCGTAATCATTCCGGCATGACCGGAAAGGAAGCGGCAGAGCAGATTCTTCACCGGGCGGGGATCTATGATGTCCGTGTGGAGCATGTGGGAGGAAATCTTACGGATCACTACGATCCGCGCGCAAAAGTGTTGCGGTTGTCTGATGCGACTTATGCCCAGTCTTCGGTGGCGGCCCTTGGTGTGGCGGCCCATGAGTGTGGACATGCGATCCAGCATCAGGTAGGGTATGCGCCGTTGAATATCCGCAGTGCATTGGTTCCGGTGGCAAACTTTGGAAGTACGATCGCATGGCCGCTTATTCTGATCGGACTCCTCTTTACATCCAGAAGTTCCGTCCTGTTTTTAAATATCGGGATTCTGGCATTTTCGATGGCAGTCCTGTTCCAGATCGTGACACTGCCGGTAGAATTCAATGCGTCGGGAAGAGCGATCCGCATTCTTGGAGAGAGCGGTATGCTGTATCCGGAGGAAGTGCAGGCAACAAAGAAAGTTCTGTCAGCAGCGGCTCTTACTTATGTGGCAGGTGCAGCGTCAGCAATCTTAAGTCTGCTTCGGATCCTGATCATTACAGGTGGAAGGAGAAGGGATTAAGAAGAGGAGATTGTGTGAAGATGGCACAGATAACGGGACGTGAGATCGTGGTGGAGACACTGCTTCTCATTATGAGAGACGGTGAGTACAGTCATATTGCATTAAAAAATGTTCTTGATAAATATCAGTATCTTGAAAAGAAAGAGCGTGCGTTCATTACGAGAGTGGTGAATGGCACGCTTGAACATACGATAGAGATCGACTATATCATCAATCAGTTTTCCAAAGTAAAAGTGAAGAAGATGAAACCTGTGATCCGGGAGATCTTAAGGAGTGCGGTGTACCAGTTGAAATACATGGACAGCGTGCCGGACAGCGCGGTATGTAATGAAGCGGTGAAGCTGGCTGTCCGTAAGGGATTTGGGAATCTTCGGGGATTTGTAAACGGTGTGCTCCGTAATATCAGCAGGAACCTTGAAAAGATTGAATACCCGAAGGACAAGGAAACTTATCTTTCTGTGAAATATTCTCTTCCTGAGTGGATGGTGAGGCAGTGGCTTTCGGAGTATGACGAAGAGCAGGTTATTCGTATGGGAGAGGAATTTCAGAAGGAAAAACCTGTATCTATCCGCTGCAACACAGGAAAGATCGCGCCGGAAGAACTTAAGAAGCGTCTGCAGGAAGAAGGCGTGACAGTAACAGAAGAGACACTTATCCCGGGTGCATTTTACATAGCAGGCTATGATCATCTGGCAGGACTTGCAAGTTTTCAGGGGGGTCTGTTCTATGTGCAGGACTTAAGTTCCATGAAGGTGGCAATGTGGGCATCACCGCAAGAAGGGGATTATGTGATAGACGTGTGCGCGGCTCCTGGCGGGAAAGCGCTGCATCTTGCAGAACTTCTGGGTGGTACAGGGCATGTCGAAGCGAGGGATCTGACTGCTTACAAGGTGGAACTGATTGAAGAAAATATTGAGAGAAGCGGGTTGGATAATGTGGAAGCGGTTCAGTGGGACGCTACAGAGATAGATGAAACAATCCGCGAAAAAGCAGATATCGTGATTGCGGATCTTCCTTGTTCTGGTCTCGGAGTGCTGGGGAAGAAGCCGGATCTGAGATATAAGATGACGCCGGAAATGCAGGAAGAACTGGTGAAACTGCAAAGAAAGATATTGTCTGTGGTGAACGGTTACGTAAAGCCTGGAGGAAGACTTCTCTACAGTACCTGCACGATCCACAGAGGTGAAAATGAAGAGAATGCGGCGTGGTTTGCCGACAGATATCCACAGTTCAAACTTATAAAGGAAGAACAGATGCTTCCGGGACAGAACGCAGGTGACGGATTCTACATCGCTATGTTTCGGAGGGAGAAGGTATGATAAAGAAAGATATTGTATCTTATGATTATAAAGAATTAATAGAAGAAATTGTAAACTTCGGTGAGAAAGCATATCG
>CAYOSJ010000044.1:0-19080 GCA_964406595.1 uncultured Dorea sp. | reverse complement strand
TCCATCCCCATGGAACACGGAAGGTCCAGAATAGTTTGATGGCTTCACGCAAGGAGGATGCTCCGGCACCAACTAAATATGTCTGAAATACCATGTTACCAAACATTGTAAGGAAAAATATCAAAAAGCCATATCGGAACCATTTTGAACTCATCCATCTCGGGGTTGGTTTATTTCTTGAGCATTTTAAATCTCCACCAAGCTTACTAAAAAGCTGGCCACGTCCACACAAATGATTACAGAAAAATTTATTCCCACCGAATATTGCTATTCCTAACGGCACCAAGAAATCAATCATCCCAAACCAAGCGAACAAAATATTAAAAAAACCGAGAGCAAAATAAATGATCGCCCATATCCATAAATAATCATACCAATGCTTCTTTTTCTTCACACTGTTACCCTCTCTTTCAGTTCAATACAGCCTACTGGACAGGACTTTGCACATTTTCCGCATCCTACACACAATGTTTCTTCTACTACCGCATAGCACCCACGATGGACTTTAACCGCTGCCAACGGACAAGTATTTTCGCATACTCCGCAGGCAACACATCTTTTTTTATCGACACTTGCCACTCTTTTTGCCAATGCTTTGTTCCCCTTTCAAATTTGTTATCTCTATTGTACCTGAAAAAGGTAAATTCTTCTGTGATATTATTACATAAGAATTTACCTTGACCGCTAATAACTAAAAAGACATATTTTTATTATACATCACCTTTATATTTATATATGATGTTTAGACTCTCCTCAATTGTTCTAATAATTATATTTTGTTTTTCTTTCATTGTTATAGATTTGCTTTCTTCTTCAGATAACGAAGAATAAAGGTGGATAGTATTAGCATGATGCCATATTTCATCGCAAATTTTCTCAATTTCATCAGTACTCCAAAATGCCTGGTCTGTTTGCATTTCCAAGTGTTCTCGTTGCTCTTCCAGATGATTCATCTGTTCTAGTAACTGATCCCTTTCTTTCTGCAATTGATCATGTTGTGCTTGCAGTTGATCCATTTGTATTTTAATTTCGCTCATCTTATCTTTCTGTCTCCGCATAAGCATCATCAAATATACAACTATGAATGCAAATAATAGTATTATATACAGCATAAACCTCTCCTCACGACACATATATTTTGACGGTTTTCCGAAAATTAACTATCGACAATGGCATAGAAAGAACAGTTACTTTCCCTGGTTCCTTTTTAATCTCAACAGAATCAGGATTGCCTGTGATTAAAATTACAGGTGTTGTCCTGTCAGCACGCCATGGCTGATTCGGTTGTCTCGTCATATCTTCGGTAACAATCCAAAGATCCGGCTTATGTTTTCCTAATGTTGTTTTAGCACTTTCCGGTGTGTAAAACAGCTTGATCTGCTCTGAAATAAACTGCAATGCTTCTTTTAATCCTTTTGCATAGCGTTCATTGCCACAAATCAATGCAATAATAGAAGCATCTTTCTTTTTTTGTGTTACCTGAATAAAATCTAAAACTGGTGTATTATAGAGACTAAAATCTTTTTCCAAATTAACTTTATCATAGTAACTCTTTGCCGCTTTGCACATTCTCAGACAAAACTGTTCTATGTCTATACGAATATCGATTCTGTTCTCCTGTATGTTCATACTGTCCAACTGACAAACTGACATTCCACAGTTTAATCCAAGATGAAAGTGTATATTATTTTCATCATTTAAAAATCCTTTGTTTTGATGAAGATATTCACACCGAAGCTGCCAACAACGTTCTCCGCAAATATATGGCTTTTCATCGGATTGAGATAGTTTAAAGTGGTCCCCTGCATATTCATCAAACCAGCGGATATACTGGGTTCCCACATCACGGGTCGGATTTTTTTGTCGATCCAGCATAACCCGGCCATCTCGATAATGTTTAACAATTTCCGGGAAAGCAATACCTCCGCAAATATCTGGCAAAGTCAATGCCAATGCCAGTGCAGACTGCCATCGTCTATCTACAATATTCAGTTCTACTTCTTCAATTCGGTCCAAAAATGTAAAACTGACATCTCCCTGCATTATTTTTCCCTCCCTCATATTTACATCAATCATGTACTATAATCAGTATATTTTTATTTATGGCATATGTCAATTATAGAATTGACGCATCTTAAAAAAGCAAGTATACTATGTTCGTAAAGGAGATAACTGTTATGAACTTCGAAAATTATTTTCCACTATGGAATGACTTGAACATAGCACAGAAAAAACTAATTTCAGACAATTTAATCACACAGAATGTAAAAAAAGGAACGATCATTCACAATGGAAACCTGGACTGTACTGGATTATTACTGGTTAAATCCGGGCAGCTTCGAACTTACATATTTTCAGATGAAGGACGGGAGATTACACTCTACCGTCTGTTCGATATTTATTGTATAGAGTTTCGTTAGAATATAAAGCGGGAGTATCCTTCTCTGCAATCTATTCTGCAATATGCACTTTCATCTGTGGATATGCGATCTCAACTTCTGCTTCGTCAAGTTTTAACTTGATCTCTTCTAAGGAGATTGTTTGTCAATAGCTATATAATCTGTATTTCTGATAATATCCTGTTTCGCAATCTGAGATATTTCAATATGGTACTTACGCATTCTGATATCGTTTCTCCAATTCATCAAAAAACTCGTTATAATCCTGTGTTCTTCCTGCTTTAACATCAGCAATTCCTTCCATGACCATCTGACGGACAACTCTCTGATTTTCTTTTAATTCTTCTTCATATCTTAACGCCTCTACTGTTGTCATACAAACACCTCGCTTTGAATTGTATCAGGTTTCTTTATTACATTATATCTTATTGTTTCCGCAAAATCTATGAATAATTTCTTACATTTCTATTCTGCAATATGCACTTTCATCTGTGGATATGCGATCTCAACTTCTGCTTCGTCAAGTTTTAACTTGATCTCTTCCAGGATCCTCCACTGGGTCGTCCAGAATTCTTCATTCTTCACCCAGCCTCTTGCGCCGATAATGACTGCATGATCCGCAAGATCATCTACAAAAACTGCAATTTCCCTTTCTTGTATCACTTGAGGATCGTCTCTTAAGATCTTCTCAATGACCTCTTTCGCTTTTTTAAGATCAGCCTCATAAGTGATCCCGATCTTAATATTCAGCCTCCGCTCCGGCTGCGTGGACATATTCGTAAGACTGTTGTTTGTCAGTATTCCATTGGGGATCACGATCGTCTTGTTATCAATGGTGCTGAGTTTCGTATAGAATATCTGAATCTCTTTGACTGTACCTTCGTTTTTATTCGTATCTTCCACAATATAATCTCCTACTTCAAAAGGCTTCAGCAGAAGAATCAATACGCCGCCTGCAAAGTTTGAGAGACTTCCCTGTAATGCAAGACCGATCGCCACACCGCCGGATGCGATAAGCGCCGCCACAGATGCTGTATCTACCCCGAACTTTGTCGCAATGATAAAAATAAGAAAGAAATACAATACGAACTTCAACAGGGAGTCTACAAACTGCTCCACGCCTTTATCTGCACGGGAACGGGAAAGTGAACGTCTCACCAGTTTCCGCACCCAGCCAATGAGCATACGCCCGATGCAGAAAACGATAATGGCGATCAGGACTTTTACACCAAAATTAATGACCTGTGGAATATTCTCCTGAATAAATTTTGTCAGCTGCCCGACTTCTTCCACTGCCTGCCCTGCTGTCTCTGCCACTGCCTCCGCGGTCTTTTCCGTTACATTTGTCTGCGCAAGTAATGCCATCTGCTTCCCTCCTACTCCTTTAGTGCTAAAAATGCACTCAGGTTTCCTCGTTTACCTCCGGTTTTTCTGTGAGAAAACAGGATATCCGGGTTACAGTGCGTACATACATTCGTCACCGCTATATGCTCTTCCTGGATCCCCGCCTCCAGAAATACCTGCCGGTTGGCTTCCCACAGGTCCAACTGATACTTTCCGTTTTCCTTTTTATAAAAAAGTCTTTCCCACAGATCTTCCCGGAATTCTTCCCGGAATCTCTCTATCACATCTTCACTTACTTCATAGCAGTCCTGACAGATCGACGGTCCGACCGCAGCCAGTATATCCTCCGGTCTGCTTCCGTATTCCTCACACATCTTCTCTACGGTAACACGTCCTATCTTCCCAGCCGTTCCACGCCACCCGGAATGGCTAAGACCGATGGCACGTTTCACCGGATCTACAAAATACAGCGGCACGCAGTCCGCATAAAAAGTCACCAGACAGATACCCGGCACATTTGTCACCATCCCATCGGTCTCCATAAACCGTTTCCCTCTGTCTTCCGCTTTCACCACTGCAACGTTTGTCGTGTGCGTCTGATGCGTATAAGTAAAACTCTCCGGTTTTACGCCAATCGCCTGTGCAATGAGCTCACAGTTTCTTGCCACATGCCGGGGATCATCCCCTCGGGTGGTACTGATGTTCATAGAACGAAAGCAGCCCTCACTGACACCTCCCAGCCTTGTGGAAAATCCGTGATCTACAATTCCCGTATTCTCAAAAAGCGGATAAGAAAGATAGGGTACACCGCCTCTTTCTCTCTCTTCAAATATGTTTTCCTGATTCTTATAGATCAATCCCAGATTCATCCTTTTCTCCTTATCCTGTATAAGAAAATGCGTCTCTGATAAGCCGTGGTTCTCCTTTTTCAAAACACACCACATCAAATCGACACGCTACATCTAAGTGTCCCTTTTCCATAAGATAATACAGCGCGCACTTCGACAGGATCCGCTGCTTCTTCGCATCGACCGCTTCAACAGCATAACCGCTCCCTGTTCCCCTGCGGTATTTCACTTCACAGAACACCAGATACCGTCCTTCTCTCGCCACGATATCTATCTCACCTTTTCGGCACCGATAATTATACTCCAATATCTGATACCCTTTCTGCATGAGAAATATCCCTGCTTTCTGCTCATAGTGTGCGCCTGTTTTCCGCCTGTTACACTTCTGCTCTCTATATTGACTATCGTACATTATATTTCTTTTGTTCGCATACTTCCCACAGATCCGTCTACACGAAATGTCCGATAAATGTCCTTCGATGTATCGGTGTTGGACCCAGTTCTTTCAGACCTTCGATATGTTTTCTGGTGCCATATCCCTTATTGCTGGCAAAATCATATCCCGGCAGCACCTTCTCATACTCCACCATAAGACGGTCCCTTGTCACCTTCGCTATGATACTCGCTGCCGCGATCGATACACTTTTTGCATCTCCTTTGATGATCGGTACCTGCCGGATCTCCACTCCCGGGATAGTCACCGCGTCATTCAGGAGAAGATCCGGTCTTACAGACAGATTCCCGATTGCAAGACGCATTGCCTCATAAGTTGCCTGCAGGATATTGATCTCATCAATACGGGCAGGGCTTACAATCCCGATTCCCGTAGCGACTGCATGCTCCATGATCTCATCGTACAATGCTTCTCTCTTTTTCTCCGATAATTTCTTGGAATCATTTAGATATAGGATCGGATTATCTTTTGGCAGGATGACCGCGCCTGCCACAACCGGCCCTGCAAGCGGTCCCCTGCCAACCTCATCAATCCCGCATATTGCGTGGTAATCTTTATATTCTTCCTCGTACACACTCATCGATTTCGTACGAAGGAGTTCTTTCTCCAGCCGTTCTCTGGCTTTGCGAAGTTTCTCTTCTTCTCGTTTATTCATGTCTGATCACTCCTATCGCTTCAAACGGATAGATCCTGACCCATGCTTTTCCCATGATATCTGCTTCATGGATCACACCCACATTCGGATCCCGGCTGTCAGAACTATGGTTTCTGTTATCTCCGAATACAAAATACTCGTCTTCCCCCAGTACAACCGGCTCTGCTGCCATTCCCGGATCCACCATGGTCTCTGCGCCATAGATGTCGCTCTCTGCCAGCACGCCGTCCACATACAGATATCCGTCAATCACCTGTACGGTTTCTCCCGGCATCCCCACAATACGCTTAATATAATATGTATTCTCTTCATGTTGATACGGAAATACGATAATATCATACCGCTCCGGCTTCTTGAACCGATAAGACAGTTTATCCACCAACAAATGATCGCCGTGGCTTAGCGTCGGCTCCATGGACGAGCCGGACACCCTCGTTCTCTGTCCTACATAAGTAATGATCAGGTAAGTCAGTCCTATAATAATAACAAAATAAAACAACCATCCCAGTAATTCTCTGAAAATCCCCCCGGAACTTTCTTTTTCGCGCCGTTTTGCCATTATAAATATGCCTCCCTGTTTTTTATCCTTTATAGTCTATCACATTTCTTCCGGATATTCCAGCGTAAGCCTTCCCAGCCTTCCCCCACGGAAATCATCCAGAAGAAGAAGCGCCGCTTTCTCTGTATCCAGTTCATTTCCACGCACAAGACAATGCCTGCTCTCTGCAATATTACGGAGCATTTCATAAGAATCCTCCGCAGAGCATACGCTGTATTTCTCCTCCAGAATACCGGCATAATACTGGTTTAAAAATTGAATCAATTCTGCTGCCAGTTCCTCCGTATTGAGAATCTCATCCCTGATAGAGCCAATATAGGCAAGCCGAAGTCCCACTGCCTGGTCTTCAAACTTCGGCCACAGGATTCCCGGCGTGTCAAGAAGTTCCACCTGTTTATTCAGACGGATCCACTGTTTTCCTTTCGTCACACCCGGCTTATTTCCCGTCTTTGCCGCCGCCTTGCCTGCCAATGCATTGATAAATGTAGATTTTCCCACATTCGGGATCCCCACGACCATAGCGCGCACAGGACGGTTTAAGATTCCGCGCTTTCTGTCGCGTTCGATCTTCTCCCTGCACGCTTCCTGGATCACGCCCTGGATCGACTTGATCCCACCGCCTTTTTTCGAATTTACTTTCACGGCATGGAACCCCTTTTCCTCAAAATAGCGAATCCATGCATCGTTCCATCTATCTTCTGCAAGGTCTGATTTGTTCAGAAGGATCAGCCTCGCCTTATTCTTCCCCAGTTCGTCAATATCCGGATTACGGCTGGATAACGGGATTCTCGCATCCACCAGTTCGATCACCAGATCAATCAACTTTATATTCTCCTGCATCATGCGCTTCGCTTTCGTCATGTGCCCCGGATACCACTGAAAATGCATCTTATCCTACTCCTTTATAAATCCAAAATTCTCCTTTGGTGAGACAACAAACCACGCTTTCCCGTAAATATAACTTCTCTTTACATTTCCTACATCTGCGCTTCTGCTGTCTTCACTGTTCTCTCTGTCGTCTCCAAGCACAAAGTACTCGTCTTCCCCCAGTTCTATCTCCTCAGAGACAACTCCTACATCACCGATGTCCGTTGTCTTATAATCTTCCTTTAATTTCTCCCCGTCAATATAGATCTCATTTTCGAGAATCTTCACGGTTTCCCCCGGCATTCCTACAATACGTTTGATATAATAATGAGAATTCTCATTCCCCTTTGGCTTAAATACGATGATGTCGCCTCTCTTTGGCCTCTTCGCATTATAGACAATACGGTTCACCAGTACCACATCACCATTGGAAAGCACCGGCTTCATAGAATCTCCCACTGTACTTACCCGCTGCCCGAAGTACCATACTGCTACAAATGCAAACAGACAGACAAGCGCTATCTGAAAGGTCCATCTCCCAACTACCGCCAGGCGTTTAAGCACATCTTTTCGCTTTACTTTCCATTTCTTAGTAAAATGAAGTTTCCCGCCGCCTTTAACTCTGCTACTTCTCTTTCTTCGGTTTTTCTGTTTTAATCTCTGCTTCAATCTCTTATCACCATTTCTTCATTGACATCCCCGGATAGAGAAAAAGGACAACTACAACCTTTGTACTTGTCCTTCTCTGTCCTGATCAGATTATCTTACTAACTCTTTTACTTTTGCTCTCTTACCTACACGGTCTCTTAAGTAGTTAAGTTTTGCTCTTCTTACTTTACCTCTTCTTACTACTTCCACTTTCTCTACGTTTGGTGAGTGAAGCGGCCATGTCTTCTCTACGCCAACTCCGTTAGATGACTTTCTAACTGTGAATGTGGCTCTTGCTCCGCCACCCTGTTTCTTAAGAACAGTACCTTCGAAAACCTGGATTCTCTCACGGTTACCCTCTTTGATCTTACCGTGTACTCTTACAGTATCTCCTACACGGAACTCCGGTGCTGCTTCTTTTAACTGTGCAGTTTCAATATTCTTGATAATCTCGTTCATGGTGTGTGACCTCCTTCATTTATTGGACGTTCTTAATACATACCGTACCAGAGGACCATCTCTTAATTCTTCACAACGTATTATAGTTTATCATAAGTTGACAGAATTTGCAAGAGATAAAAGAATTTCTTTCACCAGTTCCTTCTCCTCCTGGTTAAGGTCTGCTCTCTCCAGAAGATCCGGTCTGTTCCTGGCTGTACGGATCACCGACTGTTCCCGCCTCCACTTCTCGATATTCGCGTGATGCCCGGACATAAGAACCTCCGGCACTCGCTTTTCATGCCACACTTCCGGTCTGGAATACTGCGGGTATTCTAAAAGATTATCCTGAAAACTCTCAAACTCTGCCGACACATCATTGTGAAGCACTCCCGGCACCAATCTTGAGATAGCGTCTACCATGATCATGGCAGGAAGTTCCCCTCCTGTCAACACATAATCGCCGATAGATACATAATCTGTAACGATTTCTTCCAGCACACGCTCATCAATCCCTTCATAATGTCCACAAAGGAGTACCAGTTCTTCTTCTTGTGCGAAATCTTCTGCCATCTTCTGATTGAATGTCTGCCCCTGCGGAGACAGATATACGACCCTCGGCCTCTTGCCTGCCTTCTCTGCCACTGCCTGATAACACTGATATACAGGTTCTGCCTGCATAAGCATTCCTGCCCCGCCCCCGTAAGGATAATCGTCTACACTATGATGCTTATTAAATGCATAATCACGAATATCCACCGCTTCAATGGACAGAAGTCCCTTTGCTGCCGCACGTCCGATAATACTTGTATTTAACCCGTCTTTTACCATTTCCGGAAATAAAGTCATAATATAAAACTGCATATCATTCTCCCATCTTCTGCCGTCTCTTACAGCAATCCGTCTAACAGATGTATGTTCATCTTCCGCTCTGCGATATCTACGTTAAGAATACACTCCCTGATCGCCGGGACCAGCACTTCGCCATGTTCCTTGCTTTCGATCACATAGACATCATTGGCTCCTGTCTCTATCACATCTTTTAACACTCCAAAAAGTTCTCCGTCTTCCGTAAATACATCTATGCCCAGCATATCTGCGATAAAATACTCATCTTCCTCAAGAGGAACTGCATCTTTTCGTTCTACAAGAAGGGAACATCTTTTATACATCTCGATATCATTTATATGATCAATGCCTTTGAACTTTACGATCACAAACTGCTTGAAGAATCTTACACTCTGTATCTCAAGCGATCTCATTTCTTTTCCTGTGTCCAGCATTACTTTTTTCAACTTCTTAAAACGTGCCGGGTCGTCCGTAGTCGGAAATACTTTCACTTCCCCACGCACGCCATGTGTCGACGTGATCACGCCAACCTGAAACATTTTTTCCATATCTTCTCTCCTGTCAGTGTCCCTATATTATAAATAGAGACAGACCCTTCTTTTGGGTCTGTCCCCTTTACACCCTTATGGGTATGTTAATCCATAATATCAACAATGACTTTTTTATCTTCTTTTGCAGCCGCTGCTTTCACAACTGAACGAATTGCTTTCGCGATACGCCCCTGCTTTCCGATAACTTTCCCCATGTCAGAGTCTGCCACGCGCACTTCGAGAACCGTTGCTTTCTTCTCCTCACGTTCGTTTACCACTACACTGTCCGGGTCATCTACCAAAGCCTTTGCAATTACTTCAACTAACTCTTTCATCTCTGCACCTCCGAAATACCGCTTATTTCTCAATGCCTGCTACTTTAAAGATCTTTCCTACAACCTCTGTCGGCTGTGCTCCGTTGTTTAACCATTTCTTAGCTGCCTCTGCATCTACAGAAATTGCGCTTGGCTCACAGTTCGGATCATAAGTACCGATCTCAGCGATACATTTTCCATCTCTTGGTGAGCGGGAATCTGCTACAACGATTCTATAGAAAGGAGCCTTCTTCTGTCCCATTCTTCTTAATCTGATTTTTACTGCCATTTGTTTCACCTCCGTAAATTCTGAAATAAATTAAAATGAAATTTATATACAGTGCTTATGCACGATATACCGTGTTTCTCCTAGAACGGCATACGGAATCTTCCTTTTTTCCCGCTCTTTCCAAGCATCTTCATCATCTTCTTCATCTCAGCGAACTGCTTCACCATACGGTTCACTTCACTGATGTCCACACCTGCGCCTCTGGCGATCCGGTGCTTTCTCGATGGGTTCAAAAGATCCGGATTCCTTCTCTCTTCTACGGTCATGGACTAGATCATCGCCTCCATGCGTGCCATCTTCTTCTCAGCCTCCGCAGTCTGTTCGTCATCTAAACCTTTCATCTTGCCCATACCGCCCATGCCGCCAAGTCCCGGCATCATGCTCATGATACTGCTAAGGCCGCCCATGTTCTTCATCTGCCTGACGCTCTCCAGATAATCCTCGAAATCAAACTGGGCTTTTCTCATCTTCCGGCTCATCTGTTTTGCTTTCTCTTCATCGATCTCGGCTTCTGCCTTCTCGATAAGGGTCAGCACGTCTCCCATACCTAAGATACGGGACGCCATTCGGTCCGGATAAAACTGCTCCAGATCAGAAAGTTTCTCTCCCATACCTACATACAGGATCGGCTTCCCGGTCACTGCCTTGACCGACAGCGCCGCACCACCTCTGGTGTCACCGTCTAACTTGGTCACGATCACACCATCGACTCCAACCTTCTCGTTAAAGTCCTTTGCCACATTGACCGCATCCTGTCCGGTCATGGCGTCAATGACAAGTATGGTCTGGTGCACGTCTACCGCTTCTTTGATCTCCTGTAATTCTGCCATCATATCCTCATCAATGTGAAGACGTCCTGCCGTATCCAGGATCACCAGATTATTGCCATTCTTTTTCGCATGTTCCAGCGCTGCTTTTGCAATATCTGAAGGCTTATGATTCTCCCCCATTGCAAACACTTCAACGCCTTGTTTCTCGCCATTTACCTGTAACTGCTTAATGGCAGCCGGACGATACACATCACAGGCAACCAGGAGTGGTTTCTTGCCTTTTAATTTATATTTTCCCGCCAGTTTTGCGGTAGTCGTTGTCTTACCTGCTCCCTGAAGACCTGCCATCAGGATCACTGTGATCGCACTTCCCGGCTGTAATCTGATCTCCGTCGTCTCCGAACCCATAAGTTTTACAAGTTCTTCATTGACGATCTTAATGACCATCTGTCCCGGATTCAGGCCATTCATAACATCCTGTCCGATCGCCCGTTCCTGAACATTCTTAATAAAATCTTTTACAACCTTGAAGTTGACATCTGCCGCAAGCAGCGCACGCTTGATCTCTTTTAAGGCTTCCTTTACATCGTCCTCTGTAAGTCGTCCCTTGCTTCGCAGATTCTTGAACACATTTTGCAGTTTTTCGGTCAGACTGTCAAATGCCATGCTACAACTCCTCTATGATCTTATCGGACAGACTTCTTACTTCTGTGAGCAAAGCCTCTGAAGGCTCCTTCCCATAACTGTCTAACAGTTCATCTATCCGCTCTACCTTCTTCTTCACAGACATGAACTTCTCCACAAGGTGAAGTTTCTCTTCATATCCTAACAGTGCCTGGTCACACCGCTTGATGACATCATGAACACCCTGCCTGCTGATACCTGCCTCTCTTGCGATCTCGCCAAGAGATAAATCTTCCAGCACAAACTGGCTATAGATATCCTTCTGCCGTTCTGTCAGAAGTTCGCCATAAAAATCATATAATAACGCCTGTTTTAATATCTCGTTCACATTAATCACCTGTGCTATCATACAACAAATCAATATGGGTGTCAAGTATTTTTTCTTGACACCCTACTTTTCTGCCAATAACCTGTCAACCTGAAGCATTCCCCATCCTGATTCTTCCAATTCAGGAAGTCTTCTGCATGTTTCTCTCAAACGCAGTTTCACTTCCACGTTACGCATCTGCGGATACTTCTGTAGTAATAATGCAAATGCTCCCGACACTACCGGCGCCGCCATGGATGTTCCGCTTTTTACCGTATATGGCCGGACTTTTTTCCCTGTGACCGCGTTGCAGGAAATAATCTGATACCCCGGCGCCAGTACGTCCGGCTTTATGACGCACCCTTCTGTCGGCCCCCGCCCGGATACTCCAAGGTTCCGTTCATTTTTTACCGCCCCGACCGTGATGATCTTACGACTGGTGCCCGGCACAGTCACCGTCCCTTTTCCCGGCCCTTCATTTCCTGAGGCCGTCACAACCACCAGCCCTATATCCCACAAATGCTCTACCGCTTCAATCAACAACGCTTCCTTCTCTTTCCCAAGCCCTTTTTTTGAACCGGCCGATATGTTCACGACACGGATATTGTATCTGCGGTAATTCTCTTCCACCCAGTCAATTCCTTTCAAGATCTGTCTGACATCACCATTCCCATTTTTATCTAATACCTTTACGACCAAAAGCTTCGCCCTGGGGGCAATCCCCGATAAGATCCCCCCTGACATCCGCCCATCCCCTGCAAGGATCCCCGCCACATGAGTCCCATGCCCGCTGTCATCATAGGGAATCCCCCTTCCATGAATACAGTCTTTAAATGCCATGACTCTCCCTTTAAAATCCGGGTGAGGCGCAAGCCCGGTATCTAAGATTGCCACACCGACATTTTCTCCCGTACAGGCCCCATTTTTTATATCATCACACGAATAATGTATTTCTTTCTTCACTCTGTCCATGAATCATTTTCCTTTTTTATTATCAGCATATTCATCAAATCCATAATTGATTTCTTCTTCTTTTTGTCGTATGATAGTTATATTGATCAGGGGAGACATTCATATAAGGGGAGATTATAGAATGGACAACAAGAATTATTACGATATATTAGGGGTATCGGTAAAAGCGACTCTTGAAGAGATTACTTCTGCCAAGAATGCCCTTGCAAAGAAATATCATCCGGACGCAAACATGCGTAACGGTATCGATACAACCGGGAAGATGCAGGAAATATTGGAGGCTTACGCAGTATTATCAGATACGGGAAAGCGCACGGACTATGACCGCTCTATTTCCGGCAGACAGAGTACCTGGCAGACATTTGACCTTCACAAAGAAGAAGAGACTTCTTCTGACAGTGAGACTGGTTTCATTACCTACTGGAAAGCTTCTGACAAATTATTTGAGATCATAAAAGAAAGCGATGTTCTTATAAAGAAGAAAGACGCCACAAGCCAGCTGGCGGGTCTTGCCTTACAGGCACTGCCCTACATATTATTGCTCCGTCAGGCACAGATCCCGGAGCGTTACTGGCATCCTGACGTTATGAACTGGCTTCTGTTTACTTCTTATAAGAACCGCAATTACACAACTGCCTATCTGCTCACATTATACGATGAACATACCAGAAAAAATGTATCTATGCTGGAAAGCATCAAACTTAAGAACCGCTCTGCAAGATATGAGCATTCCGTAAAGAGACTGATGAAATACTGACATAAAATATCTGTTTTCTTTCGCACACATCTTTGCTCCACACATATTATGTAGTGTAAATAACCTTATATGGAGGACTTTAGTATGAGTGATTTAAGTGCTACAAACTGCGGATGTGGATGTGATTCCAGAAGAGGAGACGGATTCTTCGGAAATAACTGCCTGTGGATCATCTTACTCCTTTGCTGCTGTGGCGGCGGAAACGGATGTGGATTTGGTGGCGGAAGAAATGGTTCTTGTGGCGACAGCTGCCTGTGGATCATCTTACTTCTCTTCTGCTGTGGCGGCGGATGTGGATCTGGCTGCGGACGCAATGATGACTGCAGATGCGATGACAGAGGATATGACTGCTAATAAAAGAGTGCATGTAATAAAAGAGGGACGGAATTTAATTTTCCGTCCTTCTTAATGCTTTCTTATAGTCTTCTATATATGCATCTTTCTGTACATCTCTGTTTTCATTTCCTTTCTCTTCTTCCACCCGTTTTCCAAGCATACAATCCTCATCCACCTCATATACTGCATTACCGTCAATGATCAGTTTTCTGTTCATACCATTTTTCTCCTTTTCATTTATTTACTATTAAAGTATGAACAATTCTCATATATTCCATTCTTTCTACATATATATTTACAACGTTATTTCCAGGGAGTGCCTATGGATTCCAAAAAACCACGGCCGACGACGCCCTTTGATGATCTGGTGACTCTGCCTCACATATATATGTTAAAATTACTTCTTCCATACACTCCGCCCTCCATGCAGCGCATGCTGGGTATCTTCCTTAAATTTCAGGAACTACAGCAGGCGCTTTCTCATTTCTATGGATTCGGTAAGTCTGCGTCTGATTCTTCCGATATGCTGAGTGTTTTAAAAGACTACATGTCTCCCGAAGAACAGGAAATGATGGAACAGATGGAAATGATGATGAATATGATGGAAATGATGAAAGATATGCCGGATATGTCGGATATGCCGGGTATGGACGCTTTCGGCGATATGTTCGGCAGCATATTCCACGCATCCGATACAGACGAACAGAAAGGAGAACCTGACCATGAATGACTGGCTGAACCACCCTTTACTCAAAGATATGGATCCACTCAAACTGGAACTTATTAAAACCGCCGCCAGGAAAACAAACGGTAAAAGCGGACGCTCTCTTGCTCCCGTTATGATGACACTTATCACCGGAGCCCAGAAAAACGGGATCCGTTTCACCCCCGAAGAGATGTCTCTTGTTATCTCGATCCTAAAAGAAGATAAATCCAAAGAAGAACAAGAACAGATTGACGCGATGCTTAAGATGGTGATGGGATATATGAAGAAATAAATCTCTGACCCTTCAAAGTGAATAAAAAATACAGATAATACGACTCTCTGACGCACCTTATCACGTCCTTCGTATCATCTGTATTTTTTATCGTGTCATTGCATCGATCGTCTGCCGCTGCTTTCTGATCTCCAGTCGTTTCTTCGCCCGCTCCCACTTCGCCTTATCTTCCTCTGTCTCCAAGATCAGTTTCGGCGCCGGAGTAGGCTTGTCATTCTCATCCAGCGAAACCATCGTAAAATAAGCGTGGTTGATCCGGGTTCTTGTCCCATCCATAGCCTCCACAAAACTGTCTACTTCCACTTCCATAGAAGTAGTTCCCACATGAGTCATTCTTCCTATAAGGACGATGACATCTTTTTGATAAGCACCTTTTATAAATGTCAGATTATCTACCGATACCGTAGTCACATTCTTATGTGTGTGGCGCTTTGCCACCAGCGCCGCCACCTCGTCGATCCACTCCATAAGCGTCCCGCCGTAGAGACGCCCTGCACCATTCAAATGATTGGGGCGCACCAGATGGACAGTCTCTACGACAGACTCTGATACCTTTCTTCCTTCTATCTCCATGATCCATTCTCCAATTCCCATTTTACTTCCATCAGAATACTTTAGTAAGTTATCTCCTGCAGATACAGCCCTTTCGGGTCACATGCACGGCTAGCCTCCTTATTTCCCTTAAAGATTTCCTCAATATCTTCTTTCTTTCTCATTCCAAATCCGATCTCAAGAAGTGTCCCGATAACCGTTCTCGCCATATTATGAAGGAAATCATCTGCATGGATCAAAATCTGCATTTCCTCTTCATTCCCATATATGTCAACTGTATAGATCTCCCGAATGGTAGATTTGGAACCCTTTGCATCAGAGAAATTTTTAAAATCATGCCTTCCAATCAGCGACATAGCCGCCTGCTGCATCAAGGTCTTGTCCGGTACCTTAAAACAGTGATACGTGTGTTTTCTGTCAAATACACTGGGCTCCTCCGTAATGATCATCCGGTACATATATGTTTTAGACGTTGCATTTAACTGAGCATGAAAACGCTCCGGCACTTCCTTTGCCTCAATAATTGCAATATCCATCGGAAGATATCGGTTCAGATAACGCTTCATATCCGCTTCGCTCATATCCGTCTTTGTCTTAAAATTAACAACCTGCGCGTAGGCATGCACGCCAGCCTCTGTACGACATCCGCAGTGGATCTCCATCAGAGATTCTCCAGTCATCTTCTGGAGCACATCTGTGATCTTGGCACACACTGTATTCCCCAGAAGATCTTTACCCGGCTGCGTCCAGCCCTGATAACGGCTTCCGTCATACTCGATCGTAAGTTTGATATTTCTCATATTGTTACTCCTTTGTTTCTAAATACCTCATCAGATTATCATATTCCCTCTTCATCAGACAATACCCATGCTCATAAAAATTCATCAACATGTTGTAATCTTTCTCAAGCCTTGAGACTGTCGGAATGAGCGGTCTTAATACATATATCTTCCCTTCTTTTTCCAGACGTTCTACCATCGCCACCTGACGGTTATACCGCTCGTTGCGAAGTGCGATCGTACGGATCAGATCCGGGTAAGACTTATAAGCCCTGCGGTACATTTTTACCAGACCTTTTGTCACCGGTTTCTTGCGATATCCCGGATTTCTCGTAAGGATCACCACGATCTTTTCATTGCCATATCCGACTGCTCTTTTCAGAGGAATGGAATCCGCCAGGCCTCCATCCAGATAAGGTATTCCATCAATATTCACGATTGGAGACACCAGCGGCATACTGCTGGACGCACGGCACAGTTTCATCAGACGGTCACGGTCACTTCGCTCTGTCATATACTCTGCTTTTCCCGTCATGCAATTTGTTGTCACGATCTCACATTCTGTCTCTGATGCAAAATATGTGTCAAAATCAAACGGAAATATCTCTTTCGGATATTTGTCAAACACCATATCCATATCTAAAATACTTTTCTCTTTTATAAACTTTGTAAATCCATAATAATAATTATATTCTTTCTCCTTATGAATCATACAGTCGCGGGTTCTGCCGATCTGCTTCGACACATAATCCACGCCGTTACAAGATCCTGCCGACACTCCGATCACATGAGAGAAATACACATCTTTCTCCATCAGATAATCCAGTGCTCCTGACGTAAATACACCTCTTGTGGCTCCGCCTTCCAATACCATTGTTCCATGAATCATAATTTCTATCCCCTTTCTACTTCCTTATTATAACATTAAACTCCTCTTCTTACACTATTCATCTTGCCATTTTTATCTATATTTGTTAAGATAAGCCTTGGACTTACCAAGTAATTATGATAAGGAGCAAAATATTATGATCAGTACAAGTAATATCACATTACGAGTTGGAAAAAAAGCATTGTTTGAAGATGTAAATATTAAATTCACAGAAGGAAACTGCTATGGTCTGATCGGAGCAAACGGCGCCGGAAAATCAACATTTTTAAAGATCCTCTCCGGACAGTTAGAACCGACCGGCGGCGAAGTTATCATCACTCCGGGCGAGCGCCTCTCCTTCTTACAGCAAGACCATTTCAAGTATGACGACTATCCGGTACTTGATACAGTTATGCTTGGAAATGCACGCCTCTATGAGATCATGAAGGAAAAAGAAGAGATCTATGCCAAAGAAGATTTTACTGACGAAGACGGCATCAAAGCCAGCGAACTAGAGGCTGAATTTGCCGCCATGAACGGCTGGGAAGCTGAGTCTGACGCCGCTTCTCTGTTAAATGGTCTTGGAATCGGCACAGAGCTTCATTATGAAATAATGAAGAATTTAAATGGTCCTGAAAAAGTAAAAGTTCTTCTTGCACAGGCGCTGTTCGGCAATCCAGATATCCTGCTTCTCGACGAGCCTACCAATCATTTGGATCTGGACGCCATTGCATGGCTTGAGGAATTTCTCATTAACTTTAACAATACAGTCATCGTTGTGTCCCATGACCGTTATTTCTTAAATAAGGTATGTACACAGATTGCGGATATTGATTATGGGAAGATCAAACTCTACGCCGGAAACTATGACTTCTGGTATGAGTCAAGCCAACTTCTCATCCGTCAGATGAAAGAGGCAAATAAGAAAAAAGAAGAAAAGATCAAAGAACTTCAGGAGTTTATCTCCCGTTTCAGCGCGAACGCTTCCAAATCCAAACAGGCAACTTCCAGAAAACGCGCCCTTGAGAAGATCCAACTGGATGACATTCAGCCGTCCAGCCGTAAATATCCATACATTCATTTCCAGCCAGACCGTGAGATCGGAAATGAAGTGCTTATGGTTGAAGGGTTAAGCAAGACTATTGATGGAGAAAAGGTACTGGATAACATCTCCTTTACATTGAATCACGATGACAAAGTAGCATTTGTTGGCAGCAATGAACTCGCCAAGACTACCCTCTTTCAGATCCTTATAGGTGAGATGGAACCGGACGAAGGCACTTACAAATGGGGAATCACAACTTCTCAGGCATATTTCCCACAGGATAACGGTGCAGAATTCGACAACGACAGTACGATCGTAGAATGGCTGACCCAATATTCCGAAGAAAAAGACGTCACTTATGTGCGCGGATTCTTAGGCCGTATGCTTTTCGCGGGAGACGATGGCGTAAAACGCGTACGTGTTCTGTCAGGTGGCGAAAAAGTACGTTGTATGTTATCTAAAATGATGATTTCCGGTGCAAATGTATTGATTTTTGACGAACCGACCAACCACCTTGATATGGAATCCATCACTGCTCTCAACAACGGTATGACAAAATTCCCGGGAGTAATCCTTTTCACTTCCCGTGACCATCAGATCGTACAGACAACTGCCAACCGCATTATGGAAATTGTTCCGGGCGGTAAGCTCATTGACAAGATCACCACTTACGATGAGTATCTGGAAAGCGATGAAATGGCAAGAAAACGACAAACTTACAGTGTACAAAGTGATGATGAAGATTAGAATACAAAAATGAAATAGAATTCCTCTGTTGAAATAAAGTTGATAAATTACTGAAATGAATAGATTAACTC
>CAYOSJ010000043.1:13651-19159 GCA_964406595.1 uncultured Dorea sp. | reverse complement strand
CATATACGTCTTAGTCTAATTCGTCGCATATACAAACATCATACCCTGATCTCCGGCTCCGATGGCTTCAATCTCTTCATCCGACAAATTATGTTCTTTTGCCTCAAGAGCCTTATCCACACCCATTGCTATATCTGCCGACTGTTCATCAATGGCTGTTAACACACCACAGGTATCTGCATCAAAACCATACTCTGCATTTGTATATCCAATTTCCCTGATTGTATCTCGAACCACCTTCTGTATATCTACATATGCATTGGAAGTAATTTCTCCCATTACCATAACAAGACCTGTAGTCGTTACCGTCTCACATGCCACCCGGCTCATAGGATCCTGCTTCAACAATTCATCCAGCACGGCATCTGAAATAGCATCACACATTTTATCTGGATGCCCTTCTGTGACAGACTCCGATGTAAAAAATCGTTTACTTTTATTCATTTTTCATTTCCTTTCATCTTTTTTCCGATTACCTGAATAAATACTTTGATATTCAAATTCATAGTTGTTTCTTTAATTTGCGATTCTCTTTTTCGCCCTGTTCTCTTTCCAAAGTTCATCTGCAACTGGCTTCCAATTCTTCGCATACTGGTCACATTTTGCACAAAGATGTTCTGCCGTTTCTGGAGATTGAAGATCTGTTGAATGTGCTCCTGATTTTTCAACCATTGCACGAAGCCTTTCAGGATTTTCCAGCATAGGACACGGACGAAGCATATTTTCATTAAACGGCTGATTATCATGGTATGCCATCATCATCGGTGACTGCAGTGCTTCCAGAAGCGTCTTTTCCCGAATGTTGGAATCTGAATAATGTATAAATACGCAAGGATCGATATCACCGTTGGCATTAATATGTAAATAGCGATGACCACCGGCTATACATCCGCCAACATATTCTGCATCGTTCTGAAAATCCAGTGCAAACAATGGCTTTGTGGCACGATAACGACGGATTTTCTCATAAACTCCGGTACGCTGCTGCGGTGTAGGCATCAACTCTGGAACAGCATCGTTTCCTACCGGCATATAATGGAAATACCATACAAAATAGGCGCCCATTTCAATCAATGTATCATAGAATTCCTCTGATGTAATTGAATCATAATTGGCACTGGTATAGCAGCAAGAGATTCCATAAATCAGTTTCTTTCTTCTGAGAAGTTCCATGGCTTTACGTACTTTCTGATATACACCAGTTCCACGTCGTCCATCAGTTGCCTCTTCAAATCCTTCCAGAGAAATGGCTGGTACAAAATTACCTACACGGAGCATTTCATCCGCAAATTCTTCGTCAATCAATGTTGAATTTGTAAAGCAAAGGAATACGCAATCCGAATGCTTTTCACAGATCCGAATCAAGTCTTTTTTACGGACCAGCGGCTCCCCACCAGTGTAAATGTACAAATAAACGCCCAATTCTTTTCCCTGGCAGATAATATCATCAATCTCATCATAAGTAAGATTTAATTTGTGTCCATATTCCGCTGCCCAACAACCAGTACAGTGCAGATTACAGGCCGATGTGGGATCCAGAAGGATAGCCCATGGAATATTACAGTTATACTTCTTTCTCAGTTCTTCTTCCTTTTTCCAACCAACCAGACTGGCATTAATAAAAAGATTCACGGCAAGTGTCTTAGTCACATTGGGATCTACCTCTTCAAAAAGACGGCGGATATAGCTATAATAAGGATGTTCCGGATCTGTAATTGCTTCCCGAATTATTTTTCTCTGAGAAATAAATTCACCATCAGCAAATTTATCCGCCCAGTCCATCATCTTCGGCATATGCTTATCCGGGTCCTTGTAAATATAATTGAATGTCTGCTCAATTCCCAGTTTCTTTAAAGTATTTGATGCGTTCATAATAGAGTTCCTCCTAAGATTTTATATTTGTTAATAATAAATTTTACTTAAACATGCTATTCTTCCCAGTCAGTATCTTCCTCGTTCTTTTCCTGTCCTTGGATTTGTTTTGAAATCTTCACCGTCTCCTTGACCGTGAGATGGTTCATGAGACCTTCTGCAAAGAAACCGCATCCAATAATGACATGACTGATTTGACTTTCTTGAAAAGGCTTTATTATAATTAAGATACCAAAAGTAGCTACAATGATGGAAAGTGTCAATATCCATTTCCATATTTCAAGTCCAAATACTTTTGCGTCTTTTGCAGTCTGAACTTTTAATACAGCATCAAGCAAAATCAACAATCCAAGTCCTGGTGAAAGATATGAACGGATACGCAAATTGCATCCAAGCACTATCACACCAAGCACTATCAGGAATATTCCACAAGCCAGATCATATTGGAAAGCCAGATCATACAAATCATCTGAAAGATATCCAATAATCTTAACAATTCCATAAGCAACTAAGATGATGCCCCCTGTGATACATAGCACCAGTGGGGATATAGATGGTATTGTCATACATACGATTCCAACTATATAGAAAATAATTGAAATCAAAACATACCCATCTCTTGCCATACGAATCTTTTTCAATATTTTCACCTCCATTCTCTTTTTCTGCCTAAATTCTACATATTATTTCATTTTTCTTCTATGGGCAAACATCTTCTATATATCCAAAAACTAGGCAAACTTAACATTTTGTCTGAATTCATTCAAAGTCCAAGATCAATAAAAGCTTCCCATTGCCGACATAAATTTCGACAACGGAAAGCTTTTGCTTATTTGTTTATCATGGAAAAGAATATGATTATTTCAATTTTTTCAAACTCAAATAACATGATATTCTTTCAGCAGTTTTTCCACATCTGTGTTTTTGATAAAGTCTAAAGCCTTTTTAACAGCAATCTTTTCCTTGATTCCCAGCTTCATCTCAGTCAGTGGTTCTCCATCACGCAATTTGACAGTCGCATTCAAAAGATCCCTCACATCATATGTGCTGCCCCAAACCTCCGGAACTCCACGGTCTACATTAAGCAAGGTATAAACAGCCTCCATACCGGTACGCATGGAATACTCTGTTGTAAAAATAGTATCCCTTGCGGTCTCGGCAAACTGGCCAATAAATGCAAAGTTTACTGCTCCATCAGGCACAACTTTTGGACGATCCGTATCATTACGAGGCATGAAAAAGGCATCAATATAAGGCATCATGACCGGAACTGTGTTTGCACTGTTCTCAGCCAGTTCTTCGATCTCGTTTTCCGGCACACCAATATGGTACAGCCATTCCATACAGATCTCTTTTCCTGTACAATCTCTCATTGGCTTTTTGACATAGTCACCAGGTCTGTCATTAAAGAGCGCATATACCCAAACGAGACAATGGTCTTTTGGCTGGGAACGGAACTGTGGCTGACGGTTAATCGTCCAACTCAAAAGCCAGCTGGAATCTTTTACAGATACAATACCGCCAGTGACCACTTTACCAGTAAACGGATCTCGTTTGCAGATATTTGTGATATATGGAATAATTCTTTGATCCAGTGTCTCCACAGTGGCACTCATCCAGTTACACAGCTCACTGTCATAACAGAATTTATCAGGGTTTCCAAAGTCAGGACTCTGGGCGGCAATACGTCTCCACATATCCCATCCGCCACCTGGCTTGATTTCCGGATTATATGGAGCCGGCGTATTCTGGGATCCCATTGCAGAGTTTTCCACACATCCACCATTTGTGATGAACACAAGATCATCCTCTGTGAGGTCTACGAAACGTGTTTCACCTTCCGCCTCAAGTTCAATACGGGTAGCCTGCTTTCTGTTGGATGTAACATCAAACTCAACATTTACAACCTTTGTATTATAGTGGAATACGACACCGGCATTTTCCAGATATTTTACCATCGGAAGGATCATACTCTCATACTGATTATATTTTGTAAAACGCAGAGCCGTGAAGTCAGGAAGACCTCCGATATGGTGGATATAGCGCTTAATATAACGCTTCATTTCCAGTGCACTGTGCCAGTTTTCAAACGCAAACATCGTCCGCCAGTACAGCCAGAAATTTGAATCAAATACCTCGTCGTCAAAATACACTAACTCACATATTTCCCACAATGAACAAAAAATAAAGCACTGAAACTTCCTAAAACCAAAAAAATTCAGTACTTTATTGTAGATAAATCAAATTACAAATGACAAATCAGCCAATGCCTGATATCGTCATAAACGTCTTCTTTGTCTGTCTCATTGATCAATTCATGTCTGTCATTTTTATAAAGTTTTATCGAAATATCCTTAATTCCTGCTTTTTTGTAGATTTCATAAACATGTTTAACTGCTTTTCCATAATTACCAACAGGGTCTTCTTCTCCTGCAATCAAAAACACAGGAAGGTCCTTCGGGATTTTTGCAATATTATCTGAATTCTGTATGAATGACAGCACGTCCAATAAAGTACGGTATCCATTTACCGTAAAAGAATATGTACAATACTTATCCGTATTATATTTATCAACAATAGTTTCATCCTTTGTAAGCCAATCATTTGATGTCCTGACGTTTGGAATATGATCATTAAATTTGCTGAAAAACATATTTTTCAGCATCTTGGATCTATAGCGGTCTCCCTTAAAGAATTTAGTCAGCGATACCATTATTTTACCAGCTTTCAGTACACTTCCAGACTGGTTGCCTGTTCCGGAAATAATCACTCCATCCAACTCATTTCCATATGTCATTATATAGCGCCTTGCCATAAATGACCCCATACTGTGTCCAAACAAGAAGTAAGGAACATTAGGGTAATTTTTCTTTGCAAAACGGGTTACTTCATATAAATCTGCAACGACAGTTTCACTCATGTTGCTTGGACAAAAATACCCCAAATTGTCATCTGTTTTTGCCGTTTCTCCATGACCAAGATGGTCATTCCCAATTACAAGAATACCCTGTCTGTTTAGGTATCTGGCGAATTGATCATATCGTTTAATATATTCAATCATTCCATGTGAAATCTGGACAATTCCAATTACTGGCATATTTGGCTCCCAAATAACAACGTGCAGATGATTTTTTCCATCCGTGGATGGCAAATAAAATTCCTTCATTATACTACCTCCTAGTATTCTTATCTCCAGAAATATACTTTTAAATTCTATATACATTATTTCAAGTATCCTCTATTTCAGCATATCAGATATCCTCTCAACGACAATAGGCAAACACCTTTGCTATGTTAAAAATATGGACATTCATACAAGGTATGTCTAATAATTTTTAAATTATTGTTTCATGAATCTTCGCCATAACAAATAAACTACTAAAAATTGCCTTTAAATATGAGGGGAGAAACATTCATCATTTGAAACATTTCTCCCCTGTAGTGTTTTCCCTGCAATATGAACTATAGAACTCTTCTTGCTCTTCAGTACTTATGCAAGCCATAGAAACAATCAGAAATACAACCAATATTGTTTTTTCTATTCTTCTCACATAGTTCCTTCCGGACATAAGAAACCGGCAGGTATTTCACTGCCGGAAAATATTGGTTATAAACCATAATTTAAAATGTGGTCAG
>CAYOSJ010000043.1:10794-13551 GCA_964406595.1 uncultured Dorea sp. | reverse complement strand
GGTATTTCACTGCCGGAAAATATTGGTTATAAACCATAATTTAAAATGTGGTCAGTCAGATGACTGGTAGTTCTTATTTAACATCGGACATTCCTCTAACATTTTCTGTTATACTGTAACAAATCTTCCTTTGAATGATGTGTAGCAATAGCTACCTCAATCACTATATCAAAGTTGGTCAGCTGTCGAAATGCGTGATCAGCTCTAGTGAAATGGGTGGTCAGCCGTTAGCGAAACGAGCGGTCAGTTCAGCCAAAATTTGCAAAGATAAGAAAAAGGGCAAAAAGAAACCTCCGTATAAATCAAATCATACGAAGGTAATATACGCTTTATACTCTGTTGTCACTTAAAGAAATAATCTTTTCCGAAAGTTGTCTTATTTCTGACTGCTTTACTTTCAAATCCTTTGATTGTGTTTCTTCTTCAGAGAGAGACGCATACAAATGAATGGTATTTGCTGCATCCCATATCTCCTGACAAGTCTTTTTCTGTCTGTTCAACTTTTCCCCAATATTATTCACATTCTGTTGTAATTTATCTATTTGTTTTTCCTGTATTTTACAAATCCTGTTTTTTTTATAAAGATCTATGAAAACAAATAAAAGAAGTATGGCAAATAAAACTGATAGAATAATCTGCATCACATGACTCTCCTTTACATCAAATACAGTTTTACTGCATTTCGTAAGACTTCCGGCTGTATCGGAAAACTAAGAACTGTAAGTTTTCCATCTGTTTTTTGGATCTGATAGTCTTTTTCAATATCACGTGTCAGTATAATGACTGGTCTGTTTATTCCTGATCTCCAAGGTTGATCTTGTTGTTCCATCATTTCTTCTGTAACAATCCAGATGGCGGGTTTTCGTTTTCCTAGATTTTTTCGTGCTTCTTCTGCCGCCTGGCAAATTAAGATCTGCGTGGAAATCTGTTTTAATGTCATACTTAATCCATTTGCATACATCGGCTTGCTACACATAACAACAATCAGAGGATTGGATCTAAATTCCTTTTTCGTTTGGATAAAATCCAATACCGGAGTATTGTATAGACTAAAATCTTTTTCTTTATTTACATCATAATAATACTTTTTTGCAGCACGGCACATACGTAGACAGAACTGTTCAATGTCAATCCGAATATCTGTTAATCCATTCTGCACATTGGATTCATCTAACTGACAGACAGATGTTCCACAATTAATTCCAAGATGAAAGTGTATGGAGCTTTCTGTTACATCATTCAAAAATCCTTTATTTTGGTGCAGATATTCACATCGAAGTTGCCAGCACCGTTCCCCACAAATATAAGGAACTGGGTCTTTTGATGATACCTTAAAAAAATCGCCAGCATATTCATCAAACCATCTGATATACTGTCCGCCTACATCACGTGTCGGATTCTTCTGCCGATCCAACATCACCCGGCCATCCCGATATCTTTTCACAATGTCTGGAAATGCAATCCCTCCACAAATGTCTGGAAGGGTCAACGCAAGTGCCAGCGCAGACTGCCATCTTTCATCTTTAATATTCAGTTCAACTTCCTCGATACGGTTCAGAAACGTAAAGCTGACATCTCCTCGCTTCATCGTATGTCCCCCCTTAACAAAATTCACCTGCCAGAATAACCCGGCAGGTGACAAAATCATGCTCTTATGCTTTCATCATCTAAAGGCCAATATTATGCCTCTTCGCATATTATTAATAATTCTCTTTTCTCACTTCAAAGAAGCTCTGCGGATGTTTACATACAGGGCATACTTCCGGTGCTTTTGTACCAGTTACAAGATGTCCGCAATTGCGGCATTCCCACATAACAATACCAGCTTTTTCAAATACCTGTTTCGCTTCTACGTTATGAAGAAGTGCACGATATCTCTCTTCATGTGCTTTTTCAATGGCTCCAACACCTCTGAACTGCTCTGCAAGTTCATGGAACCCTTCTTCATCAGCTTCTTTCGCCATACGGTCATACATATCGGTCCATTCAAAATTTTCACCCTCTGCTGCATGGAGAAGATTTTCAGCTGTATCGCCTAATTCCCCAAGCGCTTTGAACCATAATTTTGCATGCTCTTTTTCGTTTTCAGCTGTCTGTAAAAATAATGCTGCAATCTGCTCATATCCGGCTTTCTTAGCAACAGATGCAAAATATGTATATTTATTACGAGCCTGAGATTCTCCGGCAAATGCTTCCCAGAGATTTTTTTCTGTTTTAGAACCGGCAAATGGATTCTTTGCTTCTGCAACAGGTGTTTCTTCTATTTTTACAAATTTGTCTGCTCCCTGTTTGCATACCGGACATTTAAAATCTTCTGTCATAGGTCCTTCATGAACATAACCACATACTGTACATTTCCATTTTTCCATTTTTAATTCCTCCGTTTTCTCGTTAAAATGAATTGATTTTAATAAAAATTCCACTTCTTCCTGTGGAATATCCGGATAGTTCCTGATTGTATCCAGAAATTGTTTTGTATTGCCGCTTTGCGGCAAAATGAATCCTGCTTCCCTGCACAGATCTTCTTTCTTCTGCTGAGGTGGGCAATTCTTTGGCACCATTGATATTGCGGAAGAAGGACAGGCATCTGCACAAGCCCCGCAGCCAATACACTTATTTACATCAATGATACTGTTCTCTGTATCTGTTGCACCTGTAGGACAAACATACAGGCAAAGACAGTCCTTGGTACATAATCTAAGGATACTGTTTTTCACATCCTCTGGACAAATTAGAACATATAATACTCATTTCCAT
>CAYOSJ010000043.1:0-10694 GCA_964406595.1 uncultured Dorea sp. | reverse complement strand
GATACTGTTTTTCACATCCTCTGGACAAATTAGAACATATAATACTCATTTCCATTGCAGATAATTCTTTTTCCACATGTGGTTTTTCTAATTTCTCCTGAGTTACAGTCTGACCCTCGTCCTTTTTCTCACGAAAAGCTTCTTTTCCTGCGCCGCACCATGGACACTTCCAGTTTTCCGGAAGTTCTTCCCATTTTGTTCCCGGGGCAATTCCCGCCTCCGGAATACCTTTTGCTTCGTCATATGTATACGAGCAAACAGAACATACCATTTGTTTCATCTGTTATCACACCTCTTATTTGATTATAACAAACCACATATTTTCTTCCGTGATGTTATACCAAATTAGTGTTACTCTCCACAATGATGTTCACCGCAGCCATGCTCTCCACAATTATGATTCTCTCCATGATGCTGATTATGGTGATTACACATTATGTTCGGGTTATATGCAAGATTTCCGTCAAGGAGAGCGGCGACTGCATCGTCTGAATTTCCGGACACACCTCCATAAAGCTTGATATTTGCTGCTTCCAGAGCTGCCTTGGCACCTCCACCGATACCACCGCAGATCAGAACATCTGCATTCAGCGCAGTCAGTATGCCAGCCAATGCACCATGACCGCTGCCATTCGTATCTACAATCTTTGAATCGATGATCTTTCCTTCCTGCACATCATAGACCTTGAACTGTTCGGTATGACCGAAGTGCTGGAAAATCTGTCCTTTCTCATAAGTCACTGCCACTCTCATAATATGTTCTCCTTTTTCTATTTTATATTGCTGATAAACCATCTGTTTGAAACAGCCATGCTGACCGCAATTCGCACTCTGTCCGTTGCAAAGCCAGAAATCTCCGCCTTCGATCCGAAGCGGACGTCCATCTACAATAGCATCTGCCAGCTTTTTCCTCGCACTTTCGTAGATTCTCTGTACCGTTGTTCTTGCGATCTGCATAAAAGCCGCACATTGTTCCTGACTGAAACCTTGTTTATCAATCAGACGAATCGTTTCATACTCATCCACAGCCAAAATGACCGGTTCTCTTTCTGTTTTTATATCAACGGGCGAAAACTCCAATATCTGTGGAAAGTGGCAGACTTTTCTGCATTTCATAGGTCTTGGCATAAAACTCCCCCTTTGGAAAACCTTTTCTCACAGTATAAGCCGTTTTCGGGCATATGTCAACAATATATTTGACATATGCCCAAAACAAAGATATAATAATAAACAATGCAAGGAGGAATGGAACATGAAATTTGAAAACTATTTTCCCATATGGAATCAACTGACTGCAGATCAGAAAAATCGTACCCAGAAAGGGCTTATTACACGAAAAGTCGAGAAAGGAACCATCATTCATAATGGAAACATGGACTGTACCGGTCTTCTTCTTGTCAAGTCCGGACAGCTTCGTGCATATATTCTCTCTGATGAGGGGCGTGAGATTACCATTTATCGCCTGTTTGATAGAGATATGTGCCTGTTTTCCGCCTCCTGCATGATGCGTTCCATTCAGTTTGACGTGACCATTGAGGCAGAAAAGGATACCGAGTTTTGGATCATTCCGACCGAAATCTATAAAAGCATTATGGAAGAATCCGCACCCGTGGCAAATTATACCAATGAACTGATGGCTGCCCGTTTTTCTGATGTCATGTGGCTGATCGAGCAGATCATGTGGAAAAGCCTTGATAAAAGGGTTGCATCTTTTCTTCTGGAAGAATCTTCGATTGAAGAAAGTGATAAATTGAAACTGACTCATGAAGCCATTGCCAATCATCTGGGTACACACCGGGAAGTCATTACACGAATGCTCCGCTATTTTCAAAGCGAAGGCATGGTCAAACTGTCTCGTGGTACCGTAACGATTCTGAATAAAGAAAAATTAGAACATTTACAAAATGTATAAACGAATGCCCATCTTCAACCTTTAAACATTGAAGATGGGCATATATTTTACTGATCCATTCCGCAGGCAGTTGCTGTTTCAATGAGACACCGGTCATGCATCACCGCATCGTAAAAACGGAATCCTCCTGAGAAGTTATAGGCTTTATATCCGTTTCCTTCCAATATACGTGTTCCGATATAGCTTCTAAGTCCACTTTGACAGATCACATAAACGGGTTTATCTTTTTCAATCTCATCCAGACGTTCCCGAAGTTCATCTACCGGAATATTTTTGAATCCTTCGATATGACCATTGCCATATTCTCTGACAGTTCTCACGTCCAAAAGAGTCACACTTCCATCCCGAGGTAAAAGATCAACATCCTCCAGATGCCATTGTTTCAATATGCCTTTCGAAATATTGTCTATCATAAAACCAGCCATATTCACAGGATCCTTGGCAGAAGAATACGGTGGAGCATAGGCCAGATCCAGGTCTTTAAGCTCCGTAGCTTTCATTCCCGCATGAATCGCTGTAGCCAGTACATCGATCCGTTTGTCCACCCCTTCGTAGCCAACAATCTGAGCCCCCAGAAGACGATATGTTTCTTTTTCAAAAACAACTTTCATGGTCATCACCTTGCCTCCCGGATAATAACCGGCATGGCTCATAGGGGAAAGGATTACCGTATCTACATCGAGACCGGCTTTCCTTGCATTGGTTTCATTGATTCCTGTAGTCGCTGCTGTCATATCAAATACTTTAATGACAGAACTGCTCTGACTGCCCGGATATCTGCTGTCACCACCACAAATATTGTCCGCAATGATGCGTCCCTGTTTATTGGCAGGTCCTGCCAGAGAGATCAATGCTTCCTGCCCGGTCACATAATGTTTCACCTGTACTGCATCGCCGGCAGCAAAAATATCCGGTGCAGAAGTTTCCATCCGGTCATTTACGACAATACTGCCTTTGATTCCCAATTCCAGTCCTGCGTCTTTTGCAAGATGTGTATCCGGGGTAACGCCAATTGCCAGAACTACCATATCTGCATGCAGCGGCATCTCATCTTTCAACAAAATATCTATTCCGCCATCTTTTTCTTCAAATCCTTCTACCGTATGTCCCAAAGCAAGCTTCACTCCATGTTTCCGCATCTCACTGTGGATAAAAGAAGCCATATCTGCATCAAAAGGATTCATAAGCTGTTTTGGACGCTGGACAATGGTCACATCCATGCCAAATTCCTTTAAGTTTTCTGCCAGTTCCAAGCCGATGAAACCACCACCGGCTAATACGGCAGACTTTGGCTGATTCTTGTTGATATACTCTTTGATATGGAAGGTATCCTCTACCGTACGGAGGGTAAATACTTTTTCAATTCCTACACCCGGAAGCCGTGGCTGTGTTGGTTTCGCACCCGGAGAGAGAATCAATTTATCATAGGATTCCTCAAATTCTTCACCGGTTTTCGAATTCCTTACCGAAATTGTTTTTTGATCCGGATGGATCGCAGTCACCTCATGGTGGACTTTCATATTGATTCGGAAGCGGGAAAAGAAACTTTCCGGTGTCTGAAGTGTCAGCTCCTCCGGATCTGTAATCACACCTCCAATATAATACGGCAGTCCACAATTTGCGTAGGATATATATCCCGAACGTTCAAATACCGTGATTTCTGCAGTTTCATCTAATCTGCGGATGCGTGCAGCTGCGGTTGCACCACCTGCCACACCGCCTACAATTAATACCTTCATCTTATCGTTCCACCTTTCCTATATAGGAAGAAATTCCTCCAATGTTAGTTACGTTTGAATATCCCATACGTTTCAACGTATTTACTGCCTGGCTGCTTCGGGAACCAGAATAGCAATAGACAAATAAAGGTGTCTCTTTTGTTGTGACCACTGATGTAACCTTATCTATCATCTGCAGTGGTACATTTTTACTTTTCGGAACATGTCCTTCTTTATATTCCTGGGGTGTACGCACATCCAGTAAAACAGCTCCTGAAACAGATTGATACTCTTTTATGCCCTCATTGATATCTTTTTGTTTGAACAGATCAAAAAATCCCATATTTATGACCCTCCTTACAGCATCGCAAGAATTGCGTTCTTGGGTTTTGCTCCCATAGATTGATTGACAATTTTTCCATCTTTGATAACAATCAGTGTAGGAATGCTCATAACGCGAAACTGGCTTGCAAGCTCCGGCTGCTCATCTACATTGATTTTTCCAATTTTGATATCAGAGCGTTCCCCTGCGATCTCTTCCAGGATTGGACCTACCATACGGCAGGGGCCACACCACGGAGCCCAGAAATCCAAAAGTACCGGTTTGTCGGAATTTATAATTTCATTCTGAAAATTGTTTCTAGTGATATTGATAACAGACATATGATCGTCCTCCTTTTTCTTTTATGATCTTACTATATCAAAATCATTTTTAATCTTCTGTGATGATGTTACGGTTCTGAAACAGCATCTCCTGTCCAGTCATTAATGCCGCCAATTTCTACAATATTCGTATATCGGTTTCCTCCGTTCTTTAAGGGTTTGGGATTATCCCAACAAGCATTTTTCATTTTCGGGCAAGGGACCTGAAAATTGGAAAAATCGCAAACGGGTACTCGTTTGCTGTGCTTGCTATCTACTCCATATCCCATTAGAAAGGCGGTATTTGTTGCACGTTCCCTTGGTTTTGACGCAAAAAAAGATTGCAGCGGCCATGCGCTGCAATCTGCCATGTAGAGGGGTTATTCCTCTGCTTTTTCGACTTCCGTTATCTCCTTTGCCGTTGCGGTTATAATCCGTATTCCCGTATCGCTCATACCATTCAGCAGTTGATCCATTTGTAACCGTTGCGTCGTCTTTTCGGTATCGCTTGGGAAAAAGAATTGATCGACGGATATATGATAACGGGTTACAAGGTCATAGAACACTTGTAAACTCGGCTGCTGTCCCTCATTTTCAATGTTTGCAAGATAGCGCGGAGAAATATATAACTCGTCGCAAACCTTTTTCCGGCTCTCCCCACGCTCATTCCTTGCGGCTTTGATAGCAGCCCCGAAAGCCGTAAAATCGTATAGTGGTATCGGTCTTTTCGGCATATTCATTCACCCTATTACATTTTACAGTTCACCTTTCCTTTGAGATATGCGTACACAGTTCCTATTATCCGCGTAAATACTTCATATTATTTACAATTTGTCTATTGTTATTGTTCGTCTGACCGTATATAATATATCATGGTAGGTTTTAAGTAGAAAGGACAGGTACTTGTATGGAATATATGTCATGCGCGGAAGCCGCTGCAAAATGGGGCATTTCTGAAAGACGGGTACAGAAACTTTGCGAGGGTGAGCGCATACCCGGTGCGGTAAAGTTCAGCCGTGTTTGGCTGATACCCAAAGACGCGGAAAAGCCCGTTGACGGGCGGTATAAAAGGTTATCTTAGGAAAATCTTAATCTTTTCTCATTACAAAATAAAGAATTGATATTACAATTAAGGTACAATGTAAATGTATGCCTTTCAGAAAGGAGTGGATATTATGTCTGATAAAATATTGATCGTTGATGACGAAATAGAAATTGCAGATTTGATAGAAGTCTATCTCAAAAACGAAAACTATACGGTTTTTAAGTTTTATACTGCCATAGAAGCCCTTAAATGTATCGAAAATATTCCCCTTGATCTTGCAATTTTAGATGTTATGCTACCGGATATAAATGGTTTCACTCTATGCCAGAAAATCAGAGAGCAGCATACTTATCCCGTTATTATGCTAACGGCGAAGGACGCAGAAACAGACAAAATTACCGGCCTTACTCTTGGCGCAGATGATTATATTACAAAACCGTTTCGTCCACTTGAAGTGGTTGCACGAGTAAAATCACAATTACGGCGTTATAAGAAATATAATCTTCCCCTCACGGCAAATACAGACCATATTTTGCACTGTTCTGATTTAGTCGTAGACACAAAGAAACATGAATGCTTGCTGAATGATAAGCCAATATCTTTAACGCCCACCGAGTTTTCCATTTTGCAAATACTTTTAGAGAACAAGGGAAATGTGATTAGTGGAGAAGAATTATTTCACAAAATATGGAAAGACGAATATTACACTAAGTCGAATAATACAATTACCGTCCATATTAGGCGGTTACGCGAAAAACTGAATGATACTTTAGAAAGCCCAAAATATATCAAAACCATTTGGGGAGTGGGGTATAAAATTGATGAAAAATAAGCAAGATGATTTCTCTATATTTCAACGGAAAATAGCAATACGGTTTTTTGGAAGTGCGTTGCTATCGGTGGCGATTGTTATTGCGCTGTACCTTTTTCTCTGGAAAGAGAGGTTTGGCGACTGGATCGTGTCTATTTTAGAGTTTGTAGGGAGAATGAAGCATGAAGAAGCATTTTTGATTTACCACTACAATTTTAGGGGATATAAGGAAATCTTCTTTGCGGTAGCCATTGTAGCAATTTTTCTAATTTTGCTTTTGCTGCTGTTCCGATGGCTGACAAAATACTTTCGAGAAATTAACTCCGGTATTGACAGCCTTTTATCCGAAGATGAAAAGAGAATATATTTATCACCAGAAATGCTTCCATTTGAACACAAATTAAATACGGTCAAACAAAATCTAAAGTCCCAAAAAGAAGCGACTGCCCTTGCTGAACAGCGTAAAGATGAATTGGTAATGTATCTTGCTCACGATATTCGCACTCCTCTTACATCAGTAATCGGTTATTTAAGCCTGTTGGAAGAAAATCCCGATATGACGACAGAAGAAAAGGTAAAAAATGTTCATATCGCTTTGGATAAAGCGTATCGGCTGGAAAAAATGGTAAATGAGTTTTTTGAAATTACTCGTTATCATTCCAAACAAATTAAATTAAAAAAACAGCCAGTTGACTTATATTATATGTTGGTACAGTTAAGAGATGAGTTTTTACCCTCGTTTTCACTTCGTAATAATGCCGTTTTGCTGGAACTTGACGAAAATATAATAATATATGCAGATCCGAAAAAAATAGCCCGTGTGTTTGGAAATATATTGAAAAACGCAGTAGCATATAGTTATCCAAATACAGAAATCACTATTTCTGCTATACAGAAAGAACAAAATACAATAATTTCTTTTCAAAATAAAGGTAAAACAATTCCTGCTGAAAATCTATCTTCTTTGTTTGATAAATTCTATCGCTTGGACGAAGCGCGTATTTCCGATACCGGCGGTACAGGGCTTGGATTAGCGATTGCAAAGGAAATCATTCTTTTACATGGTGGTGAAATTGAAGCCCATAGCGAACAAGAAACTGTTACTTTCACAGTAAAATTACCTATATCTTAGGATTATCTTAGGAATTAAGCAATTCAATAGTAAAGTTCAAATTACCCCTTTGCAGTACAATTATTGCTGTAAAGGGGTAATTTTTTATTTTATCTAACGAAAGGAGTAAAAAGACCTATGAGCGAAAATAATATACAGAGAAACGAACGAAAAAGGCACAATCGGCGAAGGCCGACATATAAAATTATTATTCCACTTCTTTTTGTAGTTGCGATTATAATTTCAATTCATTTTCTTTTCGGCGGGAATAATTCTCCAAGTAGTGTAATTGTCAATTCCACTAACGATCAAAAAAAATCAACGATCAGCAGCATTGAGCCAGAGGGAAATGAGGGAAACGATAATTTACAATCTATAAGTACAGATACTGATTGGAACTTAACATTAGTGAATAAATGGAATCCACTTCCTGAAAATTATGAAGTAACTCTTGTTGAAGTGCCTGGTGGAGAAAAAGTGGACGAACGAATTTACGAACCACTCATGGAAATGCTGGAGGCTGCTAAAGAAGATAACTGGGATCAACTTCCAAAAGTTGTATCCGGCTACCGAACACAAGAAAAACAGCAAGAATTACTTGATGAAAAAATTGAAAAGTTTAAGAAACAGGGCTATTCAGACGATGAGGCTTTTGAACAAGCCAATATGTGGGTTTCTGTACCTGGATATAGCGAACACCAATTAGGGTTTGCAGTAGATATTAACGGAGCCACTTATGATTTATATTTTTGGCTTCAGGAAAACAGTTACAAATATGGCTTTATTTTTCGATACCCTGCTGGAAAAAGCGATATTACCGGAGCAGCAGAAGAAGTATGGCATTACCGCTATGTAGGTGTGGATGCCGCAACAGAGATGTATGAACAGGGTCTTTGTTTAGAAGAATATCTTGAAAAAATCGAAGATTAACAACAAACCTGCCGGACGACGGCAAAAGAAAAAAAGCCGTCGGCCAGTAGACATATCCACACGCCTATTTGAAACGCCGGGTAAAACCTCAAATTAGCAAGAAGTCCATTTTTCTTAGCAAGCCCTCCATTTTTGTTCGTTTCCAATTAGCAAAAAATACATTGTAACGCATAAACAATCAAGTACCCCTCCAACATTGGTAGATGGTTTTGATGAAAGAAAGCAACTGAATATAAAAAGCTGTAAACCCTTGAAAACAAAGGCTTACAGCGTTGTTTGTGGCACCCCCTGCGGGAATCGAACCCACAATTTACCCTTAGGAGGGGTATGTTATATCCATTTAACTAAGGAGGCATTTATTAAAAAATATTCAGTTTTTGGCTCTCCTAAGACTCGAACCATCTACTGCTTAGGAGGCGCTTGTTTTATCCGTTAAACTAAGAGGACATTACCGATTTTTGTCTTAAACACTGGGTTTTCAGCACTTTGGTTCGGTAACCGTTTTATGATTTTCAGCTAATTTTGACTAGCTGGATATCATCAGATTATTCACTTTATTAACAGTAGAGCATCCGCCTGAATGGGGAAAGCTTCGTTGTTAATTTTGTCTCTTCCAGAATCGATTCGAACTCCAAGTTCTTTTTTCTGTTTTCCCTCAGGGTTCAGCCGCGGCTCCTTCTTAGGAGGGGTGTGTTATATCCATTTAACTATGGGAAGTTATTTATATTGAATTATTTTGGCTGTATGAAAAGATAAAATATAACTTTGTGCGTTTTATATTCTAACATTTTAAATGCATAAAATCAACTAGGGACAGGGTATTTTTAATCTGGGACGGGGTATTTTTAAAAATACCCCGTCCCAGATTGCATCAAAAGTTTACTCTTCCCTGAAGCCAAATGTCTGCCTTGAACCTTCGTCCGACTGCTGGCTCGCCGATCACTTCTGCTACCGGCACACACACGTCAAATGTCAGTTCATTGACGTCCATCTTCATAATATAGATCTTTTCACCGCTATATTCGTTTACCACCACATCGAGACTTTGAATCTCGCCCAGTATTGCATAACGATCACATTCTACGCCATAAGGCATGATATAGGTATCTACGATACTGAATATATCTTCTGT
Source organism: uncultured Dorea sp. (assembly GCA_964406595.1). Classification (GTDB taxonomy): domain Bacteria; phylum Bacillota; class Clostridia; order Lachnospirales; family Lachnospiraceae; genus CAPEBR01. Next base: position 1,393 of record CAYOSJ010000043.1, on the reverse strand, counting down.
AATGAGTCTTCTTGACACCTGAGAATATGTATCGATATCGTCAAGTGTCAGACTTTCGATTGCCATCGGATCGCCTGTTCTGGCAGCGTCCATGAGCATTCGGCGGTTTCTTACTTCTTCTTTCTGTTTTGCCTGTTGTGTTGTATCTTTTTTAACAGGAAGAAGAACTGTACCGGAATTACATAATCCTGAAAGTGTCACAGAGGAATATTTTACTGTATCTCTGGTCAACTGTACTTCCCGCAGATATTCCAGTGTATTCTGTAAATGGAAGATCAGACTGATGCCTACTTTCGTATCTTCACAGACTCCGATATAGGCTTCTCTGTCCATTCGTCTGTCGATCAAGACATCGGCTCGTGATGTTACTCCTGTTCCGAAGAAAAATGGTACATAATATTGTTTCTTAAAACACTCATCTATATCTAAATCACCAAATACGGACACACCTATTCCTGCCCCATATTCTTTCTGATACTCGCAGAAATCCATTTTTTCTTCCATGTAAACCAGTTCATGATAAGTGAATCTGTTTTCCACATCTGACAGAATCTCATATAGTTCTTTCTTAGACTTGATCCCGCCAAATCCTATTGCTTTCAAATACTGATGCATGTTTATTTCCTTTTAATTTCTGTCATTCCACCCATATATGGGCGAAGTACCTCAGGAATGCGGACAGAACCGTCTGCCTGAAGGTTATTCTCTAAGAATGCGATCAACATCCTCGGTGGGGCAACAACTGTATTATTTAATGTATGTGCAAAATATTTGTTTCCATCTTCTCCCTTTACACGGATTCCAAGTCTTCTTGCCTGAGCGTCTCCTAAGTTAGAGCAACTCCCTACCTCGAAGTATTTCTTCTGTCTTGGAGACCATGCCTCTACGTCACAGGATTTTACTTTAAGGTCTGCCAGGTCACCGGAGCAGCATTCCAGTGTACGGACCGGAATATCGAGAGAACGGAACAGATCAACTGTATTTTTCCATAACTGATCATACCATTTTGCACTATCTTCTGGCTTACATACAACGATCATCTCCTGTTTTTCAAACTGGTGAATACGGTATACACCTCTCTCCTCAATACCATGTGCACCTTTCTCTTTACGGAAACATGGAGAATAACTTGTCAATGTCTGTGGAAGTTTATCTTCCGGTGTCATGCTGTCAATGAATTTACCAATCATAGAATGCTCACTTGTACCAATCAGATACAGATCCTCACCCTCGATCTTATACATCATAGAATCCATCTCTGCGAAACTCATAACACCTGTTACAACGTTGCTGCGAATCATAAATGGTGGAATACAGTAAGTAAATCCACGGTCGATCATAAAGTCACGCGCATAGGAAATTACAGAAGAATGAAGTCTTGCAATATCTCCCA
>CAYOSJ010000042.1:0-19164 GCA_964406595.1 uncultured Dorea sp. | reverse complement strand
ATGATGGATAACATATATATCCGCACTGATCCAGCTGGAAATATAAAGGCAGACAAAAAAAATCCACAGAGAAAATCGACGGAGCTGTTGCCATCATCATGGGCCTTGACCGTGCGATCCGCTGTGGAAACAATACCGGTGCTTCTGTCTACGATGACAGAGGAATTTTGTTCATATAAAAATGGAGCTCTTGTTTTTACTCAAAAGCTCCATTACTGTTTATTTATTTGAATTTATGATTCCTTCAATATCACGGCCACCGTAGAATATTCGAGCTACTGTAACTGCCCTTTTTTCGTCATCAACCAGATAATACACAATAAAGTTGTCTACCGGAAGCTGATGCATTTTCATCGAATGCCAAGGCTCCCAGTCAACTAACGCATAACGAGCAGGCATGAAATCTAATGAACGAACTTCTTTTCTGATGCGACCCAGCTGAGCAGCAGCAGTTTCCGGAACAAGGAGTTCATTCGCAATGTATGAATAGATCTCACGTAAATCGTCAAGTGCATCTACAGAATAGCCGACCTTATAGCTATCCGTCATATGCCAAACTCCTTTGCAAGTGCCGCATCGACTTCATCTGCAGAATATACCTTTCCTGCTTTGATGGAATCAACACCCTTCTGGAGTTCTGCATCAAGCTGTTCTCTGGTCATTGCACCAACAGCTAATGGCTTAGAAGAAGGAAGTTTCAATTCAAATGGCATCCCCTTCTTCAGTACAATCTGGCTATAAAGCATCTGAATTGCACTGGATGGAGAAATGCCAAGCTGAGAAAGAATGCTCTCAGCATTATCTTTGAGATTGGTATCTATTCTTGCGTAAACAGCGGATGTATTTGCCATAGTATCGCCTCCTTTTTCTCTATTATATTTGTTTTTGCTTGCGATTGCAAGCATTTGCATAGATTCTTTTATGACGAAACTTTGAATTGGTAAATAGCAAGGCGAGAGTTCCATTTTGCAAGCAAAATTCTCGGATTTTCATTTACACACGGGTATGTTTTGTTATTCTCTATCTAGCTTTGCCAATTGTACTACTTGGTCTCTGCGACCGTATATTACTCCTGTGGCTTGAATCTTACTATCTGGCTCGTCTATAATCTCCAACATTTCCCGGTCTATTTTCCGTCTTTTCTTTATCAAACACAAAGAAATTTTCACCATTTTCAAAATGCTTCAAATAACGCTGTGGAACATAATGTTCATTTTTTACTTTCTCATCCATACCACATCTCTTCGTTATTCGTATCTTTATTATTCAAATCATCTTTCTACATAGTCCCCCCAAATTTGTATATCTGTTCCAACGATATTTCAACAAAAATAGACAGCCATCTCTCTGACTGCCTACCCGCTAATGAAATATTTGAATTCGGGCATTACCCTTGCCTCTCTACGGACATTGCACACAAAAATGACTATATCTGTATATCCGGAGTTAATAGCAACTTATCTATTACCAGATGAATCATGCTTGTTTCTAATATTACATTTATGGCACAAAGCTTCTTTCCTGCGTCCTTACTAGAAGCACCACAATGATATGCCTGTTCTGTAGGCAGACCATAATCCAAAACGATCAATCTGTCATGACAATCTGCATGAAGAACTTGAAAATATCAGGCTTGCGGAACTTATCAAAGAGTATGATGAACGCTTTTGCCATATCTTAGGATACCGGCGAATGACATCCTGGATCAACCATTTCAATCATACATCGTACAGCAAAAACAGAGTCCACAGAATTATGAAAAAGCTGGGGATCCATTCTGTGATCCGTAAAAAGAAGAAAAAATATATTTATGCCAAGCCGGATGAAACGGCAGAAAATATACTTCAAAGGGATTTCTATGCTGCTGTTCCCAATCAAAAATGGGCTACAGATGTAACAGAATTCAAAGTACCTGGGGAGAAAAAGAAACTGTATTTAAGTGCCATTATAGATTTATATGACAGATATCCTGTAGCATATATTGTAAGTGCAAGAAACGACAACAGATTAGTATTTAAGACATTTGATAAAGCAATCGCAGCAAATCCAGATGCCAAACCGATTTTTCATTCGGACCGGGGATTTCAGTATACCAGCAAGGCATTCAGAAGGAAACTTGAAAAACAGGAAATGGAGCAATCCATGTCCAGAGTTGGACACTGTATCGACAATGGCCCAACAGAGGGTTTCTGGGGAATTATAAAATCTGAAATGTACCAGATGTATGAGATCATCGATGAAGTTTCGCTAAGATATGCAATCAAAGATTATTTGCGTTTTTACAGTGAAGAACGTCCACAGGACAGATATGATTGTAAAACCCCATTAAAAGTACGCCAGGAAGCATTGTCATCTGATGTACCCACAGAATACCCGATTCCTGAAAACAAACGAATAAGCAAATATAAAGAGAAATAGTGTGCATAGAAAAATGCCTATACTCCAGAAGGAAATGCAGGCATCATCTACACCCAATTTTAGATATTTCACCTGTCTACTTGACAGGGGGCATATCAATGCTTATTACTCGTATATTGAATAATTGTTTTATTATATCGATGATTTTTATCTACATTTTCTTCCAGCAGCATTCTTTCATAAATTCGGAAATAACAGAAATATCCTCACCTTCATAATATTTTACAAGTAGTCGTTTAAACTCAGGAACTTCCTTTTCTGGAATTACCAAAAAGCCACCACCATGCGATATCAGATAATGATTAGCAAAAATCACAGATGCACGTTTGTTTCCATCAAGGAAAATCTGTGTTTTCATACAGTATAAACAAAGCTTGATAGCGATATCAATGACTTCATCAGTGTCCTCTACAATTTCATGGATTTTTTCTTTTACATCTATCTCATTTGGGAGCGGAGGGACATAAGAAGAACCTCCAATCGTAACCGGAACTCCACGAATGCGACCACCTTCTTGAAAAAATCCTTCATTAACAAGTCTGGCAATATGACTGAGCATATAATAATCAGAACGACTGCTGACAACATCCCTATCCAGGATGAACTCCCATGCATGTTTCAAATTCAAAATCTTTTGCACATCAATTGCAGTCATGCCTGATACTTTTCCATTTTCTATGATTTCCTCTGTCTGTGGAAAAGATATTGCAACACCTTCCAAAACAGCCTGATCATAAATATTCATTTTCATATTGGCACGTGCAAATGCAATATTATTTATTACATCAGCAGAAAGTTCATCTTCAGCATATCCGGCCGCAGCAAGCTGTTTTTCCACACTGCGAAGCTCTTTGCGGATTTGCCTTGTTTCTCTTGCGTTACGAAGAAGAAGATTATAAAGCTCCTCTGTGTATACACCCACATATGTTGATGTCTGTTTGCCTGCTACACGCTTTCTAACATAAAGATATTTTCCATCGCCACGTTCCTTAATTTCCGGTGTTCCATCATATGGCATTAAATTTAATCTTGCATGAAGATCTGCACGACTTCTGAGCAGTTCTTGTATTTCACTGTATTGTGCGGACATTTCGTTTCCTCCTTTGGGGAACATTTTCTTATATTAGAATACCATTTTGTTCCCCAATTGTCAATGCTGTTTGGGGAGCGTTTATATAGTAATTTAGTCAATAATGTTCCCCAATTCATTTAACCCATAAATTATTATGCTCAAAATTCGTTAGCATATTCAGATAAATTGTTGCAATGGCACCATCTATTTTTTCTGTTGATTTTTCCTTATCTGCTTTGATGTTTCCTGCAGGGTCTGTTCTTATAAAGATGTTATCCATATTCCATCTAAGAACCGGATGACCACCATGTACGATTTTCTCTTCAAGCACAAGTTTCATAAGTTCCTTTGTAGGCGGACTCATGTCTTTGAAAGGTTCCTGTCCTTTAGCTCCACATTGTGGATATACCAAACATGCCGCGTGTTGTTGCTGATCAATGTCACATCATAGGCATCCGCCACAATCACCGTGAAATATTTCCTGTCTATCGCCTGTAATTCTTCCGTGGTAAACATACTTACCACCTCGCTCCCGGCTCTGCTACCATCTGAGTCCTTATTTTGACTTTCTCGGCCTCATAGCGCTTCTGCAAGGCTTTCATCTCCCGTTCCATGTATTCCGCCTCTGCGGCCTTCACAGCAACCCTCTCGGCGTCCTGTGTGATGACCAGCTTGCCGTCTTCGCAGGTGACGGAGATATAATCCCCGATATCGAACCCGGCTTCCTTCAGCCACTGGCCTTTGAGCATGATTGTCGGCGTCTCCCGGTACTTATAGCCGCTCTGTCCGTATACCTTTATACTTCTTTTCTTTGCCATAATGATTTCCTCCATTTCGTGATTGTCATTAATTGTCAGTTGCTTCTCCCAAATCACTTATGTCGGATCATAGGCATCACCTCCCTTCGACGAAAAAAGCTGCCAATGCTTTTACACATCAGCAGCTTTCGCTCTTAGTTTGGTGTTTTATTTTCAGTCCTGATTCTTCTTAGAATCCTTGATACGATAGTAATCTTCCAGATCCACATCGATCCTGACTTTCGTATCCGGTTTTCGGTTGCCCAAGAGGCAGACAGTTTCAACATGATATGTCCCTGGAAATAGATCTACGCAAGCCATCCGCTCCACCTTATACCCACGCCCCTGCAGCATCTCCAGATCACGTACAAGACTTGTAGGCTTGCACGCGATATAGACCATCTTTTCCACTCCAAATCCGATGATCTTCTCAAGGGCTTTCGGATTTACACCATCTCTTGGCGGATCCAACACGATCAGATCCGGCACCTCTCCCAACTCGTCGATCACCTTCAGCACATCACCTGCCCAAAAAGTACAGTTCGTAAGACCATTCATCTTCGCATTTTCCTTTGCCGCTTCCACTGCTTCTTCCACAATCTCCACACCCACGACCTTCTTCGCTACAGGCGCAAGAATCTGAGCGATCGTTCCCGTCCCACTGTACAGGTCGAAGATTACTTTATCTTTCGTCTCTCCGATATAATCTCTTACCGTCTCATATAGCACTTCTGCTCCAAGAGAGTTCGTCTGAAAGAATGAAAATGGTGTAATCTTAAATCTAAGCCCTAACAATTCCTCATAGAAATACGCTTGTCCATATAGGATGTCTGTCCCTTCATCTTTCACTATATCCGCTACACGATCGTTCGTTGTATGCAAAATCCCTGCGATCTTCCCATCAAGTTTCAATGCCAGAAGCCTGTCCGTCCATTTTTGCAGGGAATCCTGCATTTCTGCTGCAGATCTTGCACCCGGCGTCTTCTCTCCTGCCGTCACCATATCAACGAGGATCTCTCCCGTTTTTACTGCCTTTCTTACAAGAAGATGGCGGAAATATCCTGTATGCCTCATACGATGATAGTAGGATAGCCCTGTTTCTCCCGCATATTCCAGCGTACAGGCAAGGATTTTTCGATAATCCTCATCTACGATCTGACAATCCGTCACATTGACAATATCATGGAAACTCCCCCTCTTATGCATACCAAGCGCAAGAGGACCGTCCTTATACTCATCACCAAAAGAAAACTCCATCTTATTGCGGTAGGCATCTTCTACAGGACTTGGTTTCACGCCTTCCCAGATATAATCATCATTTACTGCCTGATCCATCATCATCTTGATCTGGGTTTCTTTCATCTTCACCTGTTCGCCATAAGGAAGATTCTGATAAGTACAGCCTCCACACTGCCCAAAATGCGGGCAGGCTGCTTCCACCTCTATTGGCGATCTTTCGATCACTTCAAGAATACGCCCTTCCGCTTTTCCACTTCTTACCTTATTCACAGAAAAACGTACCTTCTGACCCGGAACCCCATTTTTTACAATCACCGTTTTTTCTTCTTCTGGCAGCAGAATCTTTCCTTTATTCGGAAATTCCACTGTCTCGATCCTGCCTTCGTATATCTGCCCTTTTTTCATAACTTCCTTCATTCCTTTCCCACCGCAAAGCAAAAAGCAGGCACAACGCCTGCTTTTGTTGTTTTTCGATTTTCGCAGTTTTCTTTATACCTGATCTTCCTCATTGAAAAAATCATCATCAAAATCATCTTCGAAATCTTCCTCAAAATCTTCCAGATAATCCGGTGTGAAGAAACAATATACTGCGTAAGCAATTGCTGCAACTGCTGCAACTGCACCTACAATTGCCAGCGCCCACAGAATCTTTTTGCCTGTTTTTTCCTCTTCCTTTTTATTCACGATTTCATTCAGTTTTGTTGCTGCGATAAGTTCATCTAATTTACTCATACTCCCGCTCCTTTCTTCTCTTACTCGGATCCGAGTATCCGACTCGTCATTATGTGTTCATTATATCATTATAAATATCAAATTACTACTTATTTATTCCAAAATATAAAATTTTATACCTTCTGCAATCTGGCAAAAGCCGCAAACATCTTTTTTGTACCTGCACTGTCAAAGTCTACAGACACTTCATAATCCCTGCCGCCTGACACAATCGAAGTCACTGTCCCTTCACCGAATTTCACATGGCGCACTCTGTCGCCCTCCGCGTAATCCAGTCCACCGCCCGCAGGTTTTCCAAACTGCTGCAGTGGTTTCGTCGGGGCAAATGCTTTACTCTTGAACGACTTCCTTGCCTGCTGATAAGGACTGATCCGCACAGGCTCTTCTTCATTTTCACTATGAAACGTCAGCCCTGTAGAGATATATTCCATTGGAATTTCTTTTAAAAATCTGGACATTTTATTATACTGCGTCTCTCCCCGGATCATACGTCTTCTCGCACAGGTCAGTGTCAGTTCTTCTTCCGCTCTCGTAATTCCTACATAGCAAAGTCTCCGTTCTTCTTCCACTTCTTCCGGATCATCTGCCGTGATCGTCATGTAACTTGGGAAAATGCCATCTTCCATGCCCGCCAGATATACTCGTGGGAACTCCAGGCCTTTGGCACTATGTAACGTCATCAGAACCACATAATCACTGTTTTCATCCAAACTGTCAATATCCGCCACAAGCGCCACTTCTTCTAAGAAACCACTGAGTGTCGCAGGTTCATCCTGCTCGTCACAGGTTTCTTCATAAGCTGCGATCTTACTGAGGAGTTCGTCAATATTCTCGATCCGCGCCTGTGCTTCTTCTGCATCCTCGGCTTCCAGGCTGTCGATATATCCGGTCTCTTCAATGATCTCCTGCATTAAGTCCGAGATGTTCATATCCCTGGCATCCTCTTTAAAATGCTCTATAAGTGCAACAAAAGATTCCAACTTTGACGCGCCTCTTCCGATATTCGGGATCAGATCCACCGCACGGAGCGCTTCATAGAAACCAATATCGCGGCTCTGTGCATATTCCTGCACCCGGTTGATACTTGTAAGACCGATGCCGCGCTTCGGTACATTTACAATTCTCCGTACTGCCAGATCGTCTTTTCCATTATCCACGGTCTTTAGATAAGAAAGCAGATCCTTGATCTCCCGTCTCGCATAGAAGTTCACACCACCCACGATCTTATACGGGATATTTGCCGTCACAAATTTTTCTTCAAACATACGGGACTGTGCATTGGTACGATAGAGGATCGCGTTGTCATGATACATACATTTTCCAGTATCCACTTGTTCCCGTATATCTCCCACAATGTATTCTGCTTCATCATACGCCGTGTCAAACTGACGGACATTTAACTTATCTCCATCTCCCTTGTCCGTCCAGAGTTCTTTCTCTTTTCTTCCTTTATTATTCCGGATCACAGCATTTGCCGCATTTAAAATATTACTCGTAGATCGGTAATTCTGCTCCAGTTTCACCACTTTCGCATCTTCAAATACCTTCTCAAAACTCAGGATATTCATAATATTCGCTCCGCGGAACTTATAGATAGACTGATCATCGTCACCTACCACGCAAAGATTCCGGTATTTTGAAGCCAACAGCCTCACCAATTCAAACTGCACCGTATTGGTGTCCTGGTACTCATCCACCATAATGTAGCGAAAACGATTCTGATAATATTCCAACACATCCTTCTGTGTCTGGAATAACTGTACCGTTTTCACCAGCAGATCATCAAAGTCCAGCGCATTGTTGGCTCGAAGCTGCTTCTCATACTCTTCATACACCCCGGCAATCTTCTGACGGTTGTAATCACCCCCCGCATCAAGGCGGAACTCCTCCGGCGTGATCAGTTCATCCTTGGCATGAGAGATCTCCCCCAGAAGCATACGCTCTTTATATATCTTCGTATCGATCTGAAGTAATTTGCATACATCCTTCATCAAGGTCTTCTGGTCGTCGCTGTCATAGATCGTAAAATTCGTGTCATAACCAAGAAGGTCGATATGTCTTCTCAGTATCCGTACGCACATAGAATGAAACGTACTCACCCAGATACTTTCCGACCCGAAGCCTACTAACTGGTCAATTCGCTCCCGCATCTCTCCTGCCGCCTTATTCGTAAATGTAATGGCAAGAATATTCCACGGATTCACACCTTTCTCCTCGATCAGATATGCCGCCCTGTGAGTAAGTACCCTGGTCTTGCCGGAACCTGCTCCCGCCAGTATAAGAAGTGGTCCCTCCGTATGGTACACTGCTTCCTGCTGTTTATCATTTAATGTATCATATATGCTCAAGATCATTCGTTCCTTTCTGTAAAAACTTAACAAGATTATAACACAGACAGAACGTATGTGCTACATATATTTTTAAAATCACATTTATAAAAACCTCTTGTCATCTAGTTTTTATTACTATATAATAACTATATTGAGGTGATAATACTATGAATATTAACACAAAAGATATGTTGAAAAATATCCTGTCAGACGTATCACAGATCGACTATGTAAAACCGGGCGATATTCCGAACATCAGCCTGTACATGGATCAGGTGACGACATTTATGGACGAGCAGCTGGCTTCTTCCAAGCGCCACGAAGAGGATAAGATTCTAACAAAAACGATGATCAACAATTACGCTAAGAATAATCTCCTGCCTCCTCCGGTAAAAAAGAAGTATTCCAAGGAGCATGTCCTTGTAATGATATTTATTTATTATTTTAAAAATATCCTGTCTATCAAGGATATTGAGACATTGCTGGCGCCCATTACAGAAAAATATTTTGATACCGGCGAAGACTTTAACATTACTTCCGTCTATGAGGAAGTGTGTGCCCTTGAAAAATCCCGCATCACTTCCCTCCAAAAAGACGTTTCCCAGATCTACCAGCAGGCAATGTCTACATTTAAGTCAGCAAAAGAAGAGGAACGCGAATATCTGCAGTTATTCTCGTTGATCTGTTCTCTTAGTTTTGACGTATATGTAAAAAAGCTTCTGATCGAAAAAATGATCGATCAGCTGCCAGAACCGGAAAATGACAAAAAAAAGAAATAGGGGCGCTCCCTATTTCTTTTACTTTTTATTGATCCTTTCAAATACCATGTCATAACCGTCATTCCCATAATTTAAAGAACGGTTCACACGGCTTATCGTTGCTGTGGAAGCGCCTGTCTTCTCCGCGATTTCAAGATACGTCTTCTGTTCTCTCAGCATCTTTGCTACTTCAAATCTCTGAGAAAGCGACAACAACTCGTTAATTGTACAGATATCCTCGAAAAATGTATAACACTCTTCCTTGTTCTTTAGACTTAAAACCGCATCAAATAAATAATCCACCGCTTCTGTTCTGATCGTCTTACTCATAGGCTGATACTCCTTTGTACCAATCATTCTCTACTGTTATATTTTAACACAGTAAATTCATAAAGTCTACCTGTTTTTTGCCCGCTTGAGAGAAGATTTTAATTTGTCAACAGACGTATTTGCGATCAGTTCCTCCGGGAAATCCACTTCCCGCAACACTTCTTCTGTATAAGTATAGTCTCCGATCGTAGCGTCTACATGAGAATCTGTTCCAAGGACGATCATGACATCGTTCGCCTTACAAAGCTGCAGAAGATGCGTAATATTTTTCCGTGCCCCCTTCCGAAAACTGGTCGGTTTCAATGAAGAGTTATTAACTTCAAGAAGCGTGCCTGTCCGCTTTGCCCCCTGTACAAGAGTCTCCAGGTCCGGTAATACTCTGTCATCATCCGGATGCCCGATAATGTCTACCAGCGGATTTTCCATAACATTTACATAAGCTTCCGTAAGTTTTTCTCTAGTCAATCCCCCTGTATAACATTGTGCATGCATACTGGCAATGACAATATCCATCTCTTCCAGCACCTCCCGGGGAAGATCTACGTTCCCTGCCTCATCCTTAATATTCAGTTCCACGCCAAACAGAAGTTCAATCCCGTACTTCTCTCTTGGGATCACCCGCAGATTCTGAAAATGATAAAGACACGGTCCTCCGGGCATATCCGGGGCATGGTCCGTAATCGCAAGTCCTTTCATTCCTCTGTCTGCCGCTTCTCTCGCCATCTCCCACATCGTATTGTAAGCATGTCCACTGACGATCGTGTGCGTATGTGTATCAATTTCAATTCGCATATTATTCCTTCTTCCTGTTTCCTTTTTCACAGGAAATATTATACAGTATACATTTCTTATTTTCCACAGAAACTAATAAGAAAATCATAATGTTTCAATAAAACGGAGGTAAAAACATGGATAATAAAGAAAAAAACAATGCCAGGATCATCGACGCTTATGACTATCTCTCCAATGCCGCATCTATGCAGGATATGACAGGACTCATACCGTCCGCGCCCACCTCTGAGGCTGAACTGGAGGCTTATGAAGAACTTTTTCATTTTCTTCCGCCCGGAAGTGACATAAAAAATAAAAAAGAAGAGACCTAGAGAAAACATCCACAGACAAACTATATCCACACCTAATCACAAGTCACAGCCTTTGATCTCTTGCATATAATAATCAAAAACCAAAGGTTTTGACTATGGCAAATACTTTAACCCCTATTACCGGAATCATACAAAATGTGTCCCGTTTCGGAGACAACTGCTGTGAACAGCAGGTAACGATTCGGAACAATCAGGGAATTACAAACTTCATCGTCAGTGCAGATACTTATGTGCCCGGACAGACACGTCTGCGCCCCGGCATGTCTGTAACTGCCTTCTATGATGCTTCCCTGCCCGTCCCTCTCATCTTTCCGCCAAGATACCAGGCTGTCATCATTGCACGGAAGAATCCAAACGAAACACTCTTCGCCGGGTTCTTCAATTCTGATCTGACCGCGGAAGATAATTCCTTAAGCCTTAACATCGGCCGTTCCACGGAAGTCATCACAGCAAACGGTCAGACATTCAACTGCCGCCCGGGTGACCAGATGCTACTTGTATATTATACAGGAACAACAAGAAGCATTCCGCCACAGACCACTCCACGAAGAGTGATCGTGATGTGCTAGACAAGATCAGAGACGGAAAATAACTCCGTCTCTGGTTCATTTACAGATAAATCATCCTACACTTTCGGACGATATCTCATATCCGATACTGTATACACGGTAACAAATGCCTCCGGGTCTTCGTGGGTGATATAATTCATCAGTTTCTGATATTCTCCCTTATCCACGATCGTGATCAGTTCATTTCTCTTCTGCATATTATATGCCCCGACCGCTTCATAAAAGGTAGCGCCACTCTTCAGATTATGTAAGACAAAATTCCGAAGTTCTTCTTCCTTCTTCGTGATGATACATACTCTCCGCTTAATATTCTGTCCAAATATAAAATGATCCAGTACGATTCCATTAAAATATGTACCAAGGACACTTAATACCACTGCTTTCTTGTCATACACAAGTACAGAGGAAAGTGCCACACACATTCCAGATACAGACATGGCTTTCCCGAGATCCATGTGCAGATACTTGTTCATGATCTTCGCCACGATATCCAGTCCGCCCGAAGAAGCATTTCGGTTAAATAAAATACTAAGTCCAACACTTACCACCAAAATATAACAGATGACATCCAGTTCTGCACTTCCCGTCATCGATTCATAATCAGGGAGCAGTTTCTCATAAATTCCAAGAAATACCGGAAGTATGATACTTGTATACACTGTCTTGACACCAAATTCTGCGCCACAGGTCACAAAGCCGATCAACAGCAGTACCACATTCAGGATCATGGTGATTGCCGACAGATGAAGCGGCACAAAATTCGATATGATGATACCCAGTCCCGCAATGCTGCTTACCGAAGTCTGGCTTGGCACAAGGAAAAAATATACTGCTGATGCGATGATCGCGATCGCTACTGTCAGAATAAAAGTCTCTTTTACTAACTCTTTGTAATTAAGTTTCTTGCTCATAATTCTATCAATATCCTTTTTACTTATTCTATCCTGTCTTCACTTCTTTTCTATCGCTCTGTCAACCGATTCCTTTTCCCTATATGCAGGTCAATATTGATTCCCAGCAGCAATTTCACAAGCCACACAAAGAACAGTAATACCAGGATCGGAATGACACATGAGGTTACAAGCATCACCGCAAGCGCTTCAATAAAATGATTCAGATTAGACTCCATCTTTGTCAGTGTATCAGACACACCGCCTTTCACCGTTGACCACACGCCGCTAAGAAGACCTTCCTCTTCTTCATCTTTTGCATTCTCTTCGATTTCTTCCGTGGCATCTTTCGCCGAATCAATGGTTTCCTGTATCGAAGTATTATACGTTTTTTCTATCATATCAGACACCCGGATGCTCGCCGGAATGACCAGCACGATCGCAACTCCGAATAAAGCCAGTTTCTTCGCCAGCCGATGCAGCGCTTCCTGTCCGCACAGGACGTTGATGGAAAACAACACACATGCCACCGGGATCAAGATCATAAAGGATGCATATCCGGTGATCGTCAGTAAATATTTTTCCAGATATAATGCCATAATGACAATAAGAAAATAAGAACTTAAATCCATCAATTTATCGGCGATCGGGTTGCCTGCATCTCCCGGAATAAGCGTGATCGCAGCAGATGCAGCCGTCGATGCAGCCGTCAGTTCCATCACCGTCGTTTTTTTCTCATCCAGCGCTTCAATGGTCTTCGCATGGAAGTCTGCCGATGTGGCATATTTTGACAGCACAAATACAGAGATCAATGCGATCACAAGCGGAATCACCACTTTTAACACTGTTTTTATATCTATGTTTTCCCGTTTCATTTATGATATGTTCCTTCCTGTTTACTTACTTGTTTTCTTCTTATAGCGGAGCGCACAGATATCGTCACCTTTGGCAATACACTTTGGAAGTTCCAACGTCGCTCCGTACATCTCTCCGATTCCATGGTCTCCGCACATGGCAACATCACAAAGTTGCGCGATTTCCTCATCGGAACAGCCTTCTCTCTGCCATGCCTTTACAAGCGGACAATAGTGAAAATCCAAAGACAATTTATGATCTGTACTCTCTTTCACATCCATCTCAAACACCCACTGTGCAGGTTTTGTAAACAATGTTTTCTTCAGACCTTTCAGACTCTTTGTCTGTCCTTTTCGTATCAGCCGTTTTCCATGAATATGTCCGCACCTTTTGATTGCTGCTGACGCAAATTCTTCCGGATCTGTTCCATGTTTCTTCGCCTCGTCCCACAACAGGTACAGCCACAGCGCCCTGTGCTCTAATTGCTCACGAATTGCTACGATCAGTTTATTTTTTATTTTAGGTTCATTGGTAATTCCTGACATACATTTCTCCCTTTCTTCATCATTCATAATATCAAGATCATTTTCTCATCCCTGCAAATTATACCATATCGAATGGATATAAGGAATCCTTTTCCGGCATAGATTTTCTCCTGATTCCATATTATCCGGTTCTTCGGATCACTTTACCCCATAACTCATTTCATGCCACTCTTCACCGCCCCAAGTCGAATCAGAGATTCCAAGATCCGCGAAGCCAAATTTCTCGTACATTTCCACCTTTTCTTTTAGACAGGTAAGAAAGACTTCCTTTCTGCCTCTCTTCCCTTCTGTCTCTATATACCGGGACACAAGTTCTCTGCCAAGCCCCTGTCTTCGATATTCCGGCAACACATCTAACCCAAGCAACATAACATTGCTGCCCTTGGGATCATGCAGTCCGGCATCTGTAAAAAATTCATCTCTAAAGCGACATTCATCTGTGGCGATCCCATTTAAAAATCCCGCGATTCTTCCGGTCTCCCTGTCCACCGCAACTAAAAACAGTTCCTGTGCTGCTTCGATCCTCTCGATCATATTCTTCTCGGAACATGCTTCATTCGGCGGAAAACATATCTGCTCAATGGCAACCGCCTGCTTTTTTTCACTTTGTTCTATATTTCTAAATTCAAATTTTTCTAAAATATCCTCCCGTTTCCTGACGGTTACCCGAACAGTGTCTCCCGGCTGCTTTCCGATCTGGGCGCGGATATCTTTACGAATGCCTATGATATAACATACACTCCCATCCTCATTCTTTACGCCCATGTTCACAATACTGCCATCATACGGCTCTCCGTCGAACGTAACATGTACCTTTACACGTCCCTTCCCAAATTCTCTCCTGATATCGTAGGGAAAGATCACATAGGCGCCGCCTGTTTTTCCCGCTTCATAAATGATGGATTCATATTCATACATCTTCTCTTCACCTCTGATTTTACTTTTGCGGCTGAACAAATTTATACTTGCCTTTTCCGTGCCCAGTTACAGGCATAATAATCCCTGCCTGATAAAGGCGACTTATGAGATTACCAGCAGTGGTAACGGAACCACCGGTTATTGATGCTATATCTGTTCTTCCGAACACTTCAGTAAAACCCATTCGGTCAAAAACAGATATTGCTTTGTTTTTAAGCGGTTGTTTTGCGTTCAAACTATCAATCGCAAGTTTAATCGCAATATTAGAACCTTCAATCGTAAAGTTATCCCTCTCAATCGCAACTTTACCATGATCAATCCCCGGGGGCTCAATCGGAACATTGTAATTCAAGTTGTACAATGTAACATGGAACGAGGAAAAATCCGAGTAGAACTGCGGCTCTAATTCTTCCCGAAAGTTATAGGCAGAGTGATAAGCGTCTGTGATTTTCTTAAATCCGCTGCCTTGCCGTTCCATAAATCCCAGCCTGCCGAAAATATCAGCAAGTATAGGATTCCGTCGTGTTGAAGATATATCGAATATATCCCGCTCTTGTATTTTTGTTCCGTCAGCCATGCCGCCAGGGGAGTAAATTGTAAGCCTGTCATCATAAATATCAATGTGGACTTCGCTGCCCAGTTCCAAATAATCACGGTGAATAAGGGCGTTGACCAATGCTTCAAAAACACTCCGTTCACAATATTCTGGCATTTCTATTCTGGAATTAGGAATTTTCTTCCAACGAGTTTTCATATTCCGCTTTACAAAACCGACACCTTCATTTAAGAGAATAATCAGGCTGCCTGAATACTCCGCACTGTCAAGCGCATCCACAAGCCCGCCGCTTTTATCAATCCCGTTCCACCTTGTGCAGAACAGACGAGAATGGCGGATGGGGGAATTATCGGCAAGCAGAGCACCGGCATTTGTTAGTTTTCCGTTTGCATCCCGGATTTCAAAGGAATCAAACAACTTGTCAGACATGCTGTTACCTGTCCATATTTTGTACTGTTCCCGCAGTTTTGAAAAAGCATAGTCCTTGAAATCATATTCAGAAATCAGGGAATCGTAAGTGCGGTTCATACCTTTCAAAATCAACTGATTCAGCACATAATCAGGTGCGGCTACACTTTCATTGCCAATACGGATATATGCTTCCATAACACCATCAGCCTTATAATAATAAGGCGTGGTACGACCGGATATAACAATCAAGGCAAGCAGATCTTTTCCATTCTCCCGCTCCGGTATCAGAATGAAGTTGGGATAAGGTGTGATACGCTCCTTAATCAATCGGCTGATTGCCTCTGCGTCTGCTTGAGCGTCAGCCAAACCAATCACATTCCTGTTGTCATCAATTCCGAAAAATAAAGTGCCTCCAATCCCGTTTGCAAAGGCACTGACACTTTTGAGCCAACTTCTCGGTTTCTTTACTTCCAGAGCAGCCTTGAAATCACATTCGGTTGCTTCTGCAATCAATCTGTCAATCATGAATGAAACACCTCGTTTCCTTTCCTATCATTCTTTCTTATTCCTCGCCCTACTTTTATACACATTATAGCAGTTGACATAGGTAAACGCTCAGTCAATGAACTGCTATTTCATCCAAGTATAGCGTTCCGCATATTCTGCATGGAATTTACGCCGTATTTGAATTCCTTCATTGCTTTTTCGGTCTGCATATCCTTCATATCCTTCCGTCTTTCCATTCTAGATTGTGACCCCCATAATAACTGAAATTTATATTATCATTTTACTCTTTCTTCCCATCAGAATCAACCGCCATGCTGTCATCAAAATGTTCTAACCATTCATCAAGACATTTTCTAATTTTATGACTGTCCTCCTGCACTTCCCCCAGTAAAGACAGCACTTTTACTAAAGATTTTGGCAATATTCGTATGGTATCGGAAACTTCTGCCATTTACTATTATATCATCAACACAGAAACTTATAAGTTGAAAATAACAGAATACATCTACTCTCAATCAAAAAAATGTTATCAGATCACTGACGGACAGTTTATCCGCTCAATTAAGTAATTCGAAAAAACTGACAAAAGAATCTCTTTATCTCATACTGAACGCCCACTAACATACAAGAGGACTTGCAAGGTTTCTTACCTTTCAAGCCCTCTTATGTATCATAGTGTTATTGGCAACATCCGTTCGTCAAAGACTATCCTACGGCGTATCGCTTTTGCTTTGTTCCTTGACCTCACTACAATATCGAAAAACATACCAATTTCTAACATTATTTTTTAGGTTTAAACTTTGCGCTATACATTCTTACCGATGCATCTTTCATAAGCCAACCAAATTTCCTAAGAAACTCTAATTTTTCTTCATCAGTAACCCACTCTTGCAAAGTATGCAGGACTCCTTCAATTCGCTCGTTCTCCTTGCCATTAAAAACTCTTTTACTAGGACCTTGTTTGAGCATGACAGGAACACCATTTTTTATAACTTTCCAAACTGTAGATTTACCCGTTATTAAATAGTCACCTACAATCCCATCAAGAATGCCTGATTCCATTTTTTTCAACAGTTCTTTTTCTTCCTCTGTCATGAATTTTTCTCCTTAAAATTCCGATTTTTCTAAACTAAGTATACCATACTCTTTCAAATATTCTCAAGACATTTCCAACTAACACATATACCTATCCAAAACGGAAATGTTGTCACATGGAAATTTTACAACAAGGGCACTTTTTAATCTGTTTTGCATAAACAAAAGTATGAACAGTGGGTTATATACCGAAACCTGTTAAGACTATCATTCGCAAGAGATACTACCCTTGTAATACTTAATTTATGCTCGCAAGTTTTTCTGTAATCCTAGCTGTCACCTCTGCATAGTATAACGCTTCTTCTGTAGACATTTCTTCGTCCCCCAAAGTCTCCATTTTTTTCATCGTATCGGCATACTGTTTCATATAATCCGTATAATCTTCCAGCATATCAACTGCATCATCTGTAGCATTATATTCTTGCATAAATTCTATATATTCATCAAAAAATTCCTCATAACTATCCATAGCCTCTTCAAATTCTGGTCTTATACCTTCGGATAAATCATACGTTTCCTCTATCTCTTCTTGTTCAACAATTTCTGTCTCTTTCTCTGACTTCAAATTGTTCGGAATTGTCTGACTGTCTGATGTCTTTTCCAAGTTTAATTTTATTCCATTATTCTCAATAGAAAGTTTTCCATCACTCAAAGCAAACTCTTGTACCCCAATTTTTATTCCATTTTCTGTTTTTTCCCAATCGACTAAAACACCATTTCCTTGACTATAAGCATATGCCTTGCCACCACCTTTTACAATTATTTGAAAATCACTTAAAGTATCATCTCCCATAGTTTCTAATTCTTCTATTGTAAATTCTGTTCCGTCTTTTTCTGCACTTATAACATTCCATGTTCCACAAAATCCACTTTCCTTTTTTGTTTCCTTTCCACAAGCTACTAATAGAAATGTTGTTACTACCATAAGTAGTATTGTAAATATTCTTTTCATTCTTATATCCATTCCTTTCGCTTCGCTCAGGCACAAAACGCTATGAAAATATTTGCCTGAACTTATTTTCTCTTTATAATTCTTCTTATAGGGAACTCGGTATACTACAAATCACGGGGAGGTGAGTGGGCTGTTCGGCTTACCGGATGACCGCATTCTTATATGTGTAGTACGCCTTTTCAAGCACAAATAAGTGTGACTCGAGCACGTAATCTTATCTTTGTATAAACAATCTCGTTTATGGCTTAGGCGTTCAGTCAATGCCGTCTCTCCCTATAATCTTAGCGAACCTCCCCGGTTCAGAAAGGAGTCCCTATGGCTTTAAAAATCGTGTACAAAATCTGCTGTGGCATTGATGTCCACAAGACTTTTGTAGTGGCCTGTATCGCCTCCACCAATCCTAAAGGCGTGACCACTTATGAGAGCCACCGTTTTTCGACCTACACGAAGGGTCTGAAAGATTTGTTACAATGGCTTCTCGCACACAATTGCAAGGATGTCTGTATGGAATCCACCGGTAAATACTGGATCCCTGTTTACAACATTTTAGAAGATGATTGTTCGATCGTCCTTGCTCATCCCAAATATGTTAAGGCTATCCGTGGAAAGAAAACTGACAAGAAAGATGCCAAATGGATCGCTGACCTGTTCAAGCATGACCTTGTTGCCGGTAGCTTTATGCCCCCTGCTGACATCCGTCAGCTTCGTGACCTTATGCGTTACCGTTTCAAACTGACCTGCTTTAGATCAAGTGAAAAGAATCGTTTGCAGAACTGTCTCACGGTTTCCAATATCCAGTTGGGAAACGTTGTTTCGGACACCTTCGGCAAATCTGCTCAGGCGATACTGGATAAACTTTTGGAAAATCCCGCAGATACTTCTTTTGACCTTGAACCTCTCGTTTTTAAAAGTTTGAAAAAGAAACTTCCTGAACTCCGGGATGCCATTGACGGCTATATCACACCGGAACAGGCTGGCAAACTCAAGGTAATCAAAGCTCATTATGAAAGCCTTGAATCCCGGAAAGCAGAACTTGAAGAACTCATTCTTGCGCTCGCCGCTCCCTATCAGCAGGAACTTGCCATTC
>CAYOSJ010000041.1:14418-19175 GCA_964406595.1 uncultured Dorea sp. | reverse complement strand
GCTTCTTTTGGTATCGGCTGTGCGACGCAGGTAAATGCGATCGCAGAAGTTGTCAGCAGCAATTTTGGCATCCGTCCGGCAATAGTAGGTGCCGTGATCGCGATTCTCACAGCAATCGTTATCTTTGGTGGTATCAAATCAATCGCAAGGGTATGTGAAAGATTAGTTCCGTTTATGGCAGCATTTTATGTCCTTGGATGTATTATTATCTTAGGGATCAACGTTGATTACATTATTCCGGCGATCGTGACGATCTGTAAATTAGCATTTTCACCAGGGGCAGCCGCAGGCGGCCTTGTGGGTACAGGTATCATGATGGCGATTCGTTTCGGAGTTGCCCGTGGATTGTTCTCTAATGAGTCTGGTCTTGGTTCTGCGCCTATCGCAGCAGCGGCGGCACAGACGAGAAACCCGGTTCGTCAGGCACTTGTATCTTCCACAGGTACATTTTGGGATACGGTAGTTGTATGTCTTATGACAGGTCTTGTACTTGTAACGACCATTATGAAGAATCCGAACATCAATGCGGATTCTGTTGAAAATGGCGGACAGCTTACAACGCTGGCTTTCGGACAGATTCCGGTTCTTGGACCGATCATTCTGACACTTGGTATTATATGTTTCGCATATTCAACGATCCTTGGCTGGGCATATTATGGTGAGCGTTGTGTGGAGTATTTTGCAGGCAGGAAGGGGCTTATCCCTTATCGTGTTCTGTACATTGCAGTAGCAATGATCGCACCGGTCATCGCACTTGACCTTGTCTGGCTGATCGCAGATACGTTAAATGCACTTATGGCGATCCCTAACCTGGTAGCGGTGCTTCTTCTTTCGAACCAAATGGTAAAAGATACGAAGAGATACATTCATGATCTGGACGCGAAAGATGAGACGCCAGTCCCAATTATTAAGAAATAGTGGAGGGTTGATCAGAAAGTTTTTTGAAAAATATGTTGACAAACATGAATTGTAAGTATAAAGTAAGAACATAAATATCAGAAACCGTTGAGAAAGAGGAGTAGACGATTCTAAGACATCACAGAGAATGGCAGGTGGTGAGATTGCCGTATGGAGTGAATGGTTGAATGGACTTTCGAGGGCTGCCGGAAATCTTGTGAGAGTATGGTATGTCGGGAACCGAACCCGTTATCAATCAGGAGTGTATGTTTGTACATGAGAAAAGTGGACATTTGTCAATTTGAGTGGTACCGCGATAATAGAATTATATTACCGCCTCAAGCTATATGCTTGAGGCGGTTTTTTAATATAAAAATAAAATCTGAAAAAGAAAAGGAGAATGACAGGATGAAAAGTAAAGTGTTGGCAGGTGTATTGACAATGGTGATGACAGTGGCATGTGTAACAGGATGTGGAGAACGTGCAGAGAGTAGTGGGACCGATGACGGGAAAGCGCACTACACCATCGGTATCAGTCAGTTTGCGGAGCATGGTTCCCTTGATAATTGCAGAGAGGGTTTTCTTTTGGGACTTGAGGAAGAAGGATTTGTGGAAGGAGAAAATCTGACCGTTGACTATAAGAATGCGGCTGCTGACATGGGAACGGCAGGACAGATCGCAGATAGTTTTGTGGCGGATAAGGTAGACCTGATCTGTGCCGTTGCGACACCAACAGCGCAAAGTGCATATAATGCAGCGCAGGATAGAGAGATCCCGGTGATTTATACTGCAGTCACAGATCCGGTAGAAGCGCAACTTGCCACCGAGGATGGAGAATCGGTAGGGGAGATTACAGGCACCTCAGATAAACTTCCGGTAGAAGCACAACTGGAAATGATTCGAGCACTTCTTCCGAAGGCAGAGAAAATCGGAATCCTGTATACGACAAGTGAGGCAAATTCCATTTCTGCGATTGAAGAATATAAGAAACTGGCAGGAAAGTATGAGTTTGAACTGATAGAAAAAGGAATCAGCACAACCGCAGACGTGGCGCTTGCCACAGATGATCTCTTAAGTAAGGTGGACTGTATGACCAATATTACGGACAATACGGTTGTGGCGTCTCTTCCGACGATCCTTGAGAAAGCAAATGAGAAGAAGATCCCGGTGTTTGGAAGTGAGATCGAGCAGGTGCGAAATGGCTGCCTTGCGGCAGAGGGACTTGACTATATCGCACTTGGAAAACAAACGGGAAAGATGGCGGCGCAAGTGCTGCGGGGGGAAAAGAAAGCGTCAGAGATGGCGTATGAGATCATCACGGAACCGAGATTCTATGTAAATACAAAAGTGGCAGAGACTCTTGGAGTTGAGGTTCCGGCAGAATTTTTGGAGCGTGCGGCAGAAAAATTTGATACGGAGGCATAAGATGGATTTTATAGTATCTATTTTGGAACAGGGACTTATCTATGGCATTTTGGCATTGGGTGTATATATCACATATAAGATACTGGATTTTCCAGATCTTACAGTAGACGGAAGTTTCCCGCTGGGTGCGGCAATCACCGCGGCGCTTATCACAAGAGATGTGAATCCATATCTGACTCTGCCACTGGCATTTTTGGCAGGAGCACTGGCAGGCGTCTGTACGGGGATGATCCATGTGAAGGGAAAAGTGAGGGATTTGTTGTCCGGGATTATTATGATGACAGCGCTGTGGACTATAAATCTCTATATTGCCGGAACGTCGAATGTTCCGCTGTTTTCCAAAGACAGTATTTTTAAAAATGATCTGGTAACACATTTCATGCCGGAGGCGTTGAAGCCCTACGGGACATTGTTGATCATTTTTGTTTTGGCAGTTTTGTGTAAAGGGATACTGGATATGTATCTTCGGACAAAATCTGGCTATCTCTTGCGGGCAGTGGGGGATAATGAGATATTGGTGACTTCCCTTGCAAAAGATCAGGGAAATGTAAAAATCTTAGGTCTTGCCATTGCAAATGGGCTGGCTGCATTTGCAGGATGCATTTTCGCACAGGAAGAACGGGTATTTGAAATTTCCATGGGAACAGGGGCTATTGTTATCGGACTTGCAAATGTGATCATCGGCACTAGTATTTTTCGTAAGGTGAGTGTATTTAAAACAACAACAGCAGTATTCATAGGTTCTGTGATCTACAAAGCATGCGTGGCAGCTGCTCTTCGGAATTTTGAGCCACAGGCGATGAAACTGGTCACCGCCGTATTGTTCCTGGCGATCCTTGTCGTCAGTAGCGAGAGAAAGGGAAAGGTGAGAAGAAATGCTTGAATTAAAGGGGATCAGCAAATATTATAATCCCGGCACCGTGAATGAGATATGTCTTTTTCAAGATTTTCATCTGAAGATAGAAAAAGGGGAATTTCTCTCTGTCGTGGGGAGCAATGGTTCCGGAAAAACTTCTATGCTGAATTTGATCTGTGGAAGTATCTTGCCGGATGCGGGGAAGATATTGCTTGGCGGGAGAGATATAACGAAAGAGAAGGAATATAAGAGAAACCGCATCATTGGCAGGGTGTACCAAAATCCGTCCATGGGAACATGTCCGTCTATGACAATCCTGGAAAATATGTCTCTTGCTGACAACAAAGGAAAGTTATATGGGTTAGGCAGGGGAACAGATAAGGGGAGGGTCGAAAGATATCGGGAGGAATTGGCGAGGCTGGGTCTTGGGCTTGAGGATAAACTGCATGTAAAGGTGGGCGCTTTGTCTGGAGGACAGCGGCAGGCGATGGCGCTTTTGATGTCTACGATGACACCGATTGAGTTCTTGATCCTTGATGAACATACGGCGGCTCTTGATCCCAAGACAGCAGAACTGATCATGGAACTGACAGAGAAGATCGTACAGGAGAAAAGGCTGACGACGATCATGGTAACACATAATCTGCGCTATGCCGTTGAATACGGGGATCGTCTTGTGATGATGCATGAAGGAAAGATGGTTCTTGACAAAAAAGGAAAGAACAAGGAAGAACTCCAGACAGAAGAACTTCTGCATCTGTTTAATCAAATTAGCATAGAGTGTGGAAATTAGAGAGTTTCCCATAAGTAATAAGAAGTTGAGATAATATTATACAATTGCCAGGGCAGCTATAAGTTCTATTTTTGTGAAAATTTTACTTTAAAATTCGTTGACGGTCATATTTGATAATGATAAGATAATAAAAGGGTGTACACAATATAGGGGGTTGAGGCCCTGAAAATCCCCTAAATATAGATGAAATATGAGAATAGATGGAGGAATTATGGCTGTAAAGGATGTAAGAATTATTAAAAAAGATGGAACGAAGGAAGAGTTCAATGTCCAGAAAGTTGTCGTAGCAGTGAATAAGTCTGCGTACAGGGCGCTTATCAAATTTACCGATGAAGAAATTGGATTTATCTGTAAATTTGTGGAAGAGAAGGTTGAGGAACTGGGGATCAAGGAGATCCCGATCGCCGAGATGCACAATGTGGTAGAGGGAGCGCTGGAGCGTGTCAATGCTGCAGTTGCCAAGAGTTATAAGGACTATCGGAATTATAAACAGGATTTTGTGCAGATGCTGGACGAAGTGTATAAAAAGAGCCAGTCCATTATGTATATTGGAGACAAGGAGAACAGTAACACGGACAGCGCCCTTGTATCTACGAAGAGAAGCCTGATCTTCAATGAACTTAACAAAGAACTTTACAAGAAATTTTTCCTGACGGTAGAAGAGATCCAGGCGATCCGTGACGGCTATATCTATATCCATGATATGTCTGCAAGACGTGATACGATGAACTGCTGCCTTTTCGATGTAAAAGAGGTGTTAAGCGGTGGATTTGAGATGGGAAATCT
>CAYOSJ010000041.1:0-14408 GCA_964406595.1 uncultured Dorea sp. | reverse complement strand
AGCCGAAGACTCTGGATACGGCATTTGATGTTATCGGAGATATTGTCTTAAGTGCGGCAAGTCAGCAGTATGGCGGATTTACGGTGCCGAGTGTAGACGAGATACTGGAGCCTTATGCAGAGAAATCCCATAAGAAGTTAATTCAGAAGTATCGGGAACTGGGACTTGATGAGGAGACCGTGCAGCGCGTGGCATGGGCAGACCTTGAGAAAGAGATGGAGCAGGGATTCCAGGGATGGGAGTATAAGTTTAACTCCGTATCCTCAAGCCGTGGGGATTATCCGTTTATCACTGTGACGGCAGGAACTGTGACAAGCAAATATGGAAAACTTGTGACGACTAAGATGTTAGAAGTCCGCAAAAACGGACAGGGGAAGAAGGATCACAAGAAACCGGTACTGTTTCCGAAGATCGTATTTTTATATGATGAGAAACTTCACGGACCGGGCGGCCCGATGGAGGATGTATTTGAGGCAGGTATTGACTGTTCTTCCAGGACAATGTATCCTGACTGGTTAAGCCTGACTGGTGAAGGGTATGTATCCAGTATGTATAAGAAGTATGGCAAGATCATCAGTCCGATGGGATGCCGTGCATTTCTGTCACCATGGTATGAGAGAGGCGGCATCGAACCGGCAGATGAGGATGATGTGCCTGTGTTCGTAGGAAGGTTCAACATCGGGGCTGTCAGCCTGCATCTTCCGATGATCTATGCGAAGTCAAGGCAGGAGGGCAGAGATTTCTATGAGGTGCTGGATTATTATCTGGAATTGATCCGTCAGTTACATCTGCGCACGTATGATTATCTGGGAGAATTAAAAGCTTCTACGAATCCGCTGGCATATTGTGAAGGCGGTTTTTACGGAGGACATCTGGGACTTTATGACAAGATCAAACCGCTGTTGAAATCCGCGACAGCGTCCTTTGGTATTACAGCGCTTAATGAACTTCAGCAGTTGTACAATAAGAAATCATTGGTGGAGGACGGACAGTTTGCCATTGATACGTTACAGCATATCAATGACAAGATCAACGAATTTAAGAAAGAAGATGGAAGGCTGTATGCTATTTATGGAACTCCCGCTGAGAATCTGTGCGGCGTACAGGTTCAGCAGTTCCGTAAGAAATACGGGATCATTGAAAATGTATCTGACCGCGAGTATGTAAGCAACAGTTTCCACTGTCATGTCACCGAGGATATCACACCGATCGAGAAACAGGATCTGGAGGGAAGATTCTGGAATCTGAGCAATGGCGGAAAGATCCAATATGTAAAATATCCGATTAATTATAACATGGAGGCGATCAAGTCTCTCGTAAGACGTGCGATGGAGAAGGGATTCTATGAAGGTGTGAATCTGTCTCTTGCGTACTGTGATGATTGTGGACATGAGGAATTATCCATGGATGTGTGCCCGGTATGTGGAAGTAAGAATCTGACGAAGATCGACCGTATGAACGGCTATCTGTCTTATTCAAGAGTGAAGGGAGATACAAGACTTAATGAGGCGAAAATGGCAGAGATCGCAGAAAGGAAAAGTATGTAATCATGCGATATCATAATATTACAAAAGATGATATGTTAAATGGCGACGGATTAAGAGTTGTCTTGTGGGTGGCAGGCTGTTCCCACGCATGTCCGGGCTGCCACAATCCGATCACATGGGATCCGGAAGGAGGGCTTCCATTTACAGAGGAAGAGAAGAAAGAGATTTTCCGGGAACTTGATAAGGATTATGTAAGCGGAATCACATTTTCAGGAGGGGACCCCCTTCATCAGAAAAATATCGCAGGGGTGACTGCACTGGCAAAGGAGATCCGCGAGAAATATCCGAAGAAGACAATATGGCTCTATACCGGCTATACATGGAAAGATGTAAAAAAATGGGAGATCATCAATTACCTTGACGTGCTCGTGGATGGAAGATTCGAGGAAGATAAAAAAGATAGTACGCTTCACTGGAAGGGCAGCGCGAACCAGTTCGTCATAGATGTTAAAAACACATTAAAGATAGGAGAGATAGTGTTACATGGCTAAGAGAATCGCACAATTTCATAAAGTAAGTTACGAGCAGTTCCGAAAAGGATTCTTAGACTGCTTTCAGGCGAAGGACGAGGCAGACATCCGGGAGATCTATGAGGAGATTCAGTTGCCGAAACGTGCGACAGCGGGATCAGCAGGGTATGATTTCTACCTTCCGTTCTCCATCGTGTTAAGACCGGGCGAGACGATTAGAATACCAACAGGTATCCGTGTAGAGATGCACGATAATTGGGTGTTAAAGTGTTATCCGCGAAGCGGACTTGGTTTTAAGTATCGTCTTCAACTTAACAATACAGTCGGAATCATAGATAGTGATTATTTCTATTCCGATAATGAGGGACACATATTTTCTAAAATTACAAATGACAGTAATGAAAATAAGGTCATGGAGTTAGAGGCAGGCAAAGGCTTCATGCAGGGCATCTTCGTAGAGTACGGAATTACTCTCGATGATGACGTTATAGCAGCCCGTAATGGGGGTTTTGGGAGTACTACAATATAGATTGGCATAGTGCCGGAAAGGACAGCGGGGTAAGCGCTGTCCTTTTTTCCATTTTGGGACAAGATAAATGGAATCTAAAACCCTTGAAAAGAGATGGTATTTTATGTATAACAAAAACTATCAATGGCCGTTCAACGGTCAACAAATGACGAGGTGTGAAAGAAATGAACAGTATCCGAAAAAAAATCACGGTCTGCCTCATGGCGACTGTCGCGATCGCATTGCTTTTAGTGGGTGGCGTAAGTATCACGCTTAATTACCGCAGTACGATCTCTACCGTAGACCAGATGCTCAGTGAGACCGCTGTACTGGCGGCGGAGCGTATCGACCAGGAACTTACCGCTTATAAAAATGTAGTCATTGACACGGGCTGTGTTCCTCAGCTCTCCGACCCGGATATCACAGTGGAGGAGAAGCATGCTATTATCGACGAGCGCGTATCCCTGCACGGTTTCAAGCGGGGCAATATCATTGGACCGGACGGCATCAGCATTTTCGACGGCAACGATTACTCCGACCGGGAATATGTCCGTCAGGCAATGGCAGGAAACGTCTATGTCTCTGAACCGCTCATCAGCAAGATCACCGGCGAACTGTCCATCATGGTGGCTGCTCCTCTTTATGACGGAGGCAGTCAGGAAAATGGCGTCGCAGGCGTGGTTTATTTTGTACCACCGGAGACTTTTTTGAACGACATCGTTTCCTCTATCCAGGTAAGCAAAAACTGCCGGGCATATATGATCGATAAATCCGGCGTCACCATTGCCGATACCACGCTGGACACTATCACAGTTCAGAATATTGAACAGGAGGCTCAGGAAGATAAGTCCCTGGAGCAGTTGGCTTCTATCCACGCGGCCATGTGCGAGGGTAAGAACGGTTTTGGCAGTTTCGAAAATGACCAGGGAGCCTGGTATGCGGCTTATGCTCCCGTAGGCGGCACCGATGGCTGGAGCGTAGCTGTTACGGCTATGAAGAAGGACTATCTGGCAGATACATATTTCGGGATATTTATGAACGTGCTGGTAATGGTGATATCCGCTCTGGCATCTATTGTAGTGGCGATGAAGCTGTCTACGAATATCAGTGTGCCTATGCGCTCCTGCGCTGCCCGGATGAAACTGTTAGTGCAGGGTGATCTGACCTCTCCGGTGCCCGAAGCAGTGGGGAAGGACGAGACGGCAGAACTGACCCGCTCCACGGCAGGGCTGGTAGCCGGTCTGAATACCATCATCAGCGATATTGGCTATTTGCTCAATGAGATGGCAAACAAGAATTTTGATATTCAGTCCTCTCACAGGGATACCTATGTGGGCGGCTTTCAAAGTATTTTGGAGTCTATGCGTACCTTAAAATTGGAACTGAGTGGTACCATGCGTCAGATCGACGTCTCCGCCGGACAGGTGTCCTCTGCCAGTGGACAGGTGTCTACAGGTTCGCAGGCGCTCAGTCAGGGCTCCATGGAACAGGCAAGCGCCGTAGAGGAACTTGCTGCTACGATCAATGAGATCTCCACCAGCGCAAAAACGACTTCTGCTGCTGCAGAGGAGGCAGGCGGGTTTGTAGAACAGGCCGCAGAGCAGTTGGGTAGCAGCATGGAATATGTCAAAGACCTGAATGCAGCGATGGAACATATCTCTGGTTCCTCTCATGAGATTTCCAAAATCATCAGCACGATTGAGGATATTGCCTTCCAGACGAACATCCTGGCACTGAATGCTGCAGTGGAAGCTGCCAGAGCCGGTAGTTCGGGTAAGGGCTTTGCAGTAGTGGCTGACGAAGTCCGCAACCTTGCAGCCAAGTCCGATGCGGCGGCAAAGGTTACCAAAGAGTTGATCGAAAGTTCTATCGCCTCCGTTTCTGAAGGTTCCCAGGCGGTTGGTAAAGTTACTGAGTCACTGGAAAAGACTGCTTCCAGCGCTGCAAACGTATCTACGAAGATGGACGTGGTGGTAAAAGCTGTAGAGAGCCAGACCACATCCCTCTCACAAGTTACTGAGGGCATAGATCAGATCTCTTCTGTGGTACAGACGAACAGCGCCACCGCTCAGGAGAGCGCTGCTGCCAGTGAAGAACTCTCTGCTGAGGCAGCCAGCTTAAAGCAGATGGTGGATGAGTTTACGTTGGCACAGGAGTAATGCCAATCAAATAGTTGTTTGAATCCGGGACGGGGTAAATTTAAATTTACCCCGTCCCGGATTTGGTTTCAATTCAGTTTGATATTCAGGTAACTTCTTCCGGAAAGTGTCTTATTAAAGCAAATGCTGCATAGAACGATCAGGCATCCGATGGTGAAGCCTGCCCAGTTAAAGAGCGCGGTCAGGATGAGGAGCGCCAGCCGCATGAATTTGAGGGCGTAGCCGAGTTCAAAGTTTGGCTGCGTGTAATTTGCTACTGCAACAAATGCCATATAGAGCATGACTTCGGAGTTAAACCACCCGGATTGTACGGAGAATTCTCCCATGACAAGGCCGGCGATCACGCTTAATGGTGTGCTTAGCATGGTCGGGGTGCTCATCGCTGCAAGTCTGAGGCCGTCAATGGCAACCTCCAGCAGAAGTAATTGGAAGATGAGGGGGATATTTACGGTATCTTTGACTACTACGAAGGTAAATGCTTCCGGCAGCCAGTTCAGGTTCTGCATGAAGAGAAGAAATACGGGTGTCAGGAATACAGTCATGATCGTGATCAGTGCACGTGCAATTTTCAGGTATACGTTGGTGAGTGTCGGGAAATAATAATCGTTTGCTTCTTCGATGATATCCAGTATGGATGTGGGAAGAATCATGGCAGATGGTGAGTTATCAACCATGATGACGACCTTTCCTTCTAAGAGGCAGGCGGCTGCTGTGTCCGGACGTTCCGTGAACTTGAATTTCGGGAAAGGATTGTACCATTTCCGCTTGAAGAGACACTCTGCAAGGCTCTGTTGGTTCATGCGGAGAGCATCGGTTTTGATCGCACGGATCCGTTTGGATACATTGTCAAGGAGAGCCTTATCTACACGGTTGTTCATATAGCAGATAGCCACGTCCGTTCTGGAGGCATCACCGACTTCGACCATCTCCATCACCAGGTGAGGATCGCGGATCCTTCTTCGCATGAGTGCAGTGTTAAATACAATGGTTTCTACAAATCCGTCCCGGGAACCGCGCAGTGATTTATCTTTGTCCGGTTCGTCCACGCTTCTTGCAGGGTAAGTACGGCAGTCGATCGCAATGCAGGCTTCATATCCGTCGATAAAAAGGCATGTGACGCCGGAGAGGAGATTTTTCATCACCTGATCAAAATCTCCAATGATATCGACTTCTACATAAGGCACGCATGTCCGTCCGAATTCGGTAGCGTCGAGGGGCATCTCTTCTTTTGTCACTTTCATAAAAGAGTCCATGATCTTAAGCATGGCTTCATCTTTCATAAATCCATCAATAAAATAAAAGGAAGCAACTCTGCCTCCGATATAAATATCCCGCTGGATAATGTCAAAACTTTCTTTTACAGGCAGGATCTGATTCATATAGGATACATTTTCTTCGCGGGAAACAGATATTTTTTTTACTTCCGCCATAATACGTCCTCCGTTCTCTTAGATACACAGATTATGATGTCCGTCAGGGAAGAAAAGTATGCGTAAAATATGAAAATTGTATGAATAAAAAATGGAAGGATTTACGGCTATGGTAGTTTGTGTTATGATAAATATCGTGCAAATGGAAGGATCCTATTAAGATCAAAGGAAGTGTAAAATATGCAGAATCCTACAGGACAAGATAAAAAACTGGGGAATGCACCCATAGGGAAATTGATGCTGTCTATGGCATTTCCGGCGGTGGCAGCGCAACTTATTAATGTATTGTACAATATCGTGGACCGTATTTATATCGGACACATTGAAGGATATGGGGACATGGCTCTGACGGGAGTGGGCATTACATTCCCGATCATTATGCTGATCACGGCATTCAGTGCATTTGCAGGAATGGGCGGTGCACCGCTGGCATCTATCGAACTTGGCAAGAAAGATTATGAGAAGGCTGAGCAGATCATGGGAAACAGCGCAGGGCTGATCCTTTTATTTTCAGTCGTACTGACCATATTGTTCCAGATATTCAAGACTCCGATCCTGTATGCTTTTGGCGCCAGTGACGTGACGATCGGATATGCAGAGAGTTATATCAGCATCTATCTGATCGGAACGATCTTTGTACAGACAGCGTTGGGGCTTAATACGTTCATCAGTGGGCAGGGTGCGGCAAAGACTGCCATGTTGTCAGTGCTGATCGGAGCAGTCATCAATATCTGCCTGGATCCGGTATTTATCTTTGTGCTGGGCATGGGCGTGAAAGGTGCGGCGATTGCCACAATTCTCTCGCAGGGGATCAGCGCGCTGTGGGTTGTAAAGTTTTTGACGTCGCGGAAAAGCGTGATCATATTGCGACCGAAGAATCTGAGATTCCAGGCATCGATCATCGCGCAGACAGCGGCTCTTGGCGTGTCCCCGTTTATCATGCAGAGTACGGAAAGTCTGGTGAGTGTGACGCTGAATGCAGGGCTTCAAAGATATGGCGGAGATCTCTATGTGGGGACAATGGCGATCCTGACAAGTATTATGCAGTTGATTGTCATCCCGGTTCAGGGAATTACGCAGGGAGTACAGCCGATCATCAGTTACAATTATGGCGCAGGCAATAAAGAACGGGTAAAGGGTGTTGTATTTCGTATGATAGGAGTGTCTGCTTCTGTGATGTTTGTAATGGCAGGAATCGCAGTTTTATTTCCGGGATTGTATGCAGGTATTTTTACAAATAATAAAGAACTGGTAGAACTTACAGTGAAAGTGATGCCCATCTATTTTGCAGGGATTACCATATTCGGAGTCCAGTCCGCGTGTCAGGCATGTTTTGTGGCGACGGGACAGGCGGGAGTGTCTGTGTTTATCGCGCTTCTTAGGAAGGTGTTCCTTTTGATCCCATTTGCAATTATTTTTCCGAAATATACAGGGGTTATGGGGATCTACTGGGCGGAGCCGGTGGCAGATGTCATATCAGTGACAACGACAGCCATTGTATTCGTGATCACCTTTAAAAAAATTTTGCGGAAAATGGATAAAAGTGGTATGATAAATCAGGGATAAAAAAAGGAGGTATCAAAATAATGAACGAATATGTGATTATCGTGAACAGCACAGTAGATGTGCCAAAAGAATGGCTGGAGGAAAGAAATGTACCGTTCATTCCTTTAAAATATACAATTGGCGGTAAGACTTACAAGGATATGATGGGGCTTAGCGCTAAGGAATTTTTCCAGAAATTAAGAGATGGGGAAATGGCAGTCACTTCTCAGATCAACCCTGACGAAGCAAAAGAAGCGTTGGAGCCTTACTTAAAAGAAGGAAAGGATGTGCTGTTCTTAGGATTTTCTTCTGCACTTAGCGGTACTTACAATAGTATGCGTCTTGCGGCAGAGGAACTTCGGGAAGAATATCCGGACAGAAAACTGATCCTTGTAGATACATTATGTGCATGTCT
Source organism: uncultured Dorea sp. (assembly GCA_964406595.1). Taxonomy (GTDB): domain Bacteria; phylum Bacillota; class Clostridia; order Lachnospirales; family Lachnospiraceae; genus CAPEBR01. Next base: position 6,334 of record CAYOSJ010000041.1, on the reverse strand, counting down.
GGGAGAGGCTTTACTTCTGTACTATGCAGTAAAACAGCGTGATGCAGGTAAGACCATAGAAGAAGTGGCACAGTGGGCAGAGGAGAATAAGCTTCATGTCTGCCATAATGTGACGGTAGATGACCTTTACCATCTGCAAAGAGGAGGGCGCGTGTCTAAGGCGGCTGCAGTTCTTGGAACGATGGTGCAGATCAAACCGATGATCCACATGGACAATAACGGAAGTCTTCAGGTGATCGGGAAGGAAAGAGGACGGAAGAAATCTTTGAATAAGATCGTAGACCGGGCAGTCGAGCAGTCAAAAGGCTACGATAATGAAATTATCATGATCACCCACGGCGACTGCATTGAAGATGCAGAGTATGTGGCTCAGCGTGTGCGTGATAAAATGGGGATCGATAATATCCTCATTAATAATATTGGTACAGTTATAGGAAGCCATACCGGTCCGGGTGTTGTGGCAGTGTTCTGTATGGGGAATGAAAGATGATGGAAGATTTCTCCTGTCACAGATATAGAAAATAGCGGTACAGTAAACAGGGTGCATGACAGATGTATAATGACAGTGCTTGAACGGTTATTATGTATCTGCCATGCACCTTTATTATGCGCAGGATTTCCGACTATTTTTTAACATACCAATACACATACCCGAGCCCCACCAGGAACACAAAGACCTGACTTGCCAGAAGTCCCCACAGATATCCGAAGATACCGTAGATGGGGATCAGGAAAAATACGCTGGCAATACGGATCCCCAGGCTTAAGGAGTTGATGATGAAGGACAGATAAGTCTTGCCGATACCATTGATGATGCTGATCAATGTGTTGTTGGTGTAGAGAAAGGGGCACAGCCATGACATTGCGGTGATGAATTTTCCGGACAGTGGACTGTGGAAGAGAAATGTCCCGATCCAGTCACCAAAGCACAACAGGAACACGCAGCACAGACTCCCTAAGAAAATGCAGCAGTAGACGGTCTTCTGGACAAGCCGGGACATTTCTTTCCTGTCGTCGAGCGCCTGTATCTCTGCCACGGCAGGAAGGAGCATGGTAGACACAGAGTTCGTAATGGCAGACGGAAAGAGAATGCAGGGCAGCGCCATTCCTGTCATGACGCCATAGATCCCAAGGGCTTCGGCGCGGATCATGCCGAACATCTGTAAACGAAGTGGAATGGAGATGGATTCCACACTTTGCAGGATATTTAAGAGTACCCGGTTGGCAGTCAGAGGAGAGGAGAGAAGGAAAAGTTCCCGTCCGTGACGCAGGAAAGCGAAAAAGTGGAGCCTTGGCAGAGGTGCAAGGAAAGAACGGCCGCGAATCTTATACAGGCAGTAAAAGGCAGAAGATATCTCACCGAAGATCAGACCTGCAACGGCAATAGAGATGCCAAGGCGCGTGCCCTGTGACAGTGCAAACTGATAAATGAGATACACGGACAGGATTCGTAGTACCTGTTCGATCAGTTGAGAGATTGCCGGAATTTTGGCCTTTTTACTTCCAAGATAATATCCCACAATACAACTGTGGACGGCAGCAAAGGGAATGGCGTAGGATAACAGGACCAGAAGGTTGGCGCACCGGCTGTCCTTCAGGAAATGTGCGGACAGGAGGCAGGCGTATTTCTGCAGTAATATCGTGACGATACAAGAAGCAGACACAGAAAGGATAAGCCCTGTGTAAAGAAGTTCTCTTGCTTCTTTTTGCTGATCTTTTACAAGTCTTGCAGATACACAGCGGGAAAGGGCAAGTTCAATGCCTGCGGAAGTCAGGGAGAAACAAAGGGCATAGATGGGGAAGATCAACTGGTACAGACCGACTCCCTCTTCACCGAAAGTATGGCTTAAGAAGATCCGGTAGAAAAATCCCATGAACCGTGTGGCGAATCCGGTGGCGGTCAGGATAAAAGTCCCTTTTATGATTGTCTGTTTTCTGGACATAAATGTGGCTCCGAAAATAAAAAATATTACTATAAGATATTCCGTCGCGAGACTTGACAGAACAAAAAGGGAGTGATATCCTACATATAGCAATTCCTAGTAAATGACTGGGAATTAAAAGGAAGGTGATAAGGTTGAAATTATCCACAAAAGGACGTTATGGACTTCGTGCCATGATAGATATGGCAAGGTATAGTACGAAGGAGCCGGTCTCTATCAGCAGTGTGGCGGTAAGACAGGGAATCTCTGAAGGGTATCTTGAGCAGATCGTGTCTCTTCTTAAGAAAGCGGGGCTTGTGAAAAGTATACGTGGAGCCGGAGGCGGCTATATTCTTGCGAGAGACATGAAGGATATTTCCGTAGGAGATGTACTGCGCGCATTAGAGGGACAGATCGAACTTGTGCGCTGTGCGGCGTATTACTCGGAGGAGGGCTGTACCGCGTCAGACGGATGTGTTACCAAGTATGTGTGGAAGAAGATCAATGAAAGCATCAGTCGTACGGTGGATGAGATGAAACTGGATGAACTGGTCAGAGAAAGTAAGGAATTGAATCCCGAAGGGGAAATCGGCAATCATAAATGTAACCAATCATGAGAAAAATACAAGAAAAGAGGTAGGATTATGGGAAAACTGATATATCTTGACAATGCGGCGACTACGAAAGTGTCACCGGAAGTTGTGGAAGCGATGCTTCCGTATTTTACAGAATATTATGGAAATCCTTCCAGTGTATATAGTTTTGCTGCCCGGAATAAAAATGTCATGGACGAGCAGCGGGAAGTGATCGCGGAAGTGCTGGGAGCGAAAGGCCAGGAGATCTATTTTACGGCAGGAGGTTCCGAATCTGATAACTGGGCGTTAAAAGCCACGGCAGAAGCTTACGCGCAGAAGGGAAATCATATTATCACAACGAAGATCGAGCACCATGCAATCTTACACACGGCAGAATATCTAGAGCAGAAAGGCTGCGAGGTGACGTATCTGGATGTGGACGAGGATGGAAGAATCCGTCTCGAGGAATTAAAAGCAGCGATCCGTCCGACGACGATCCTGATCTCGGTCATGTTTGCCAATAATGAGATCGGAACGATACAGCCGATCAAAGAGATCGGAGAGATCGCAAAAGAACATGGGATACTTTTTCACACAGATGCGGTTCAGGCATTCGGTCATGTGCCGATCAACGTAGATGAGTGTCATATCGATATGTTAAGTGCCAGCGGCCATAAATTCAATGGACCAAAGGGAATAGGGTTCCTGTATATCCGAAAGGGCGTGAAGATACGTTCCTTTATTCACGGCGGCAGCCAGGAGAGAAAGCGTCGTGCGGGGACATCGAATATGCCGGGGATCGTAGGAATTGGAACAGCAGCACGTCTTGCAGCCGGGACGATGGAAGAGCGTATGAAAAAAGAGACAGAACTTCGGGATTATCTTATAGAACGCGTGCTTTCTGAGATCCCGAACTGCCGCCTGAACGGACACAGGACGAAGAGACTTCCGAATAATGCGAATTTTAGTTTTGAGTTTATAGAGGGTGAGTCCCTTCTCATAAAACTGGATATGAAAGGAATCTGTGGTTCCAGCGGTTCTGCCTGCACGTCAGGTTCCCTTGATCCGTCTCATGTGCTGCTTGCCATCGGTCTGCCGCACGAGAAGGCACATGGTTCCCTCAGGCTGACGCTTAGTGCGGAGACGACGAAGGAAGAATTAGAGTATGTCGTAGACAGTTTAAAGGAAATTGTGGCAGGACTCAGGGAAATGTCACCGTTATATGAAGATTTTTTAAAGAAGAAATAAGGAGAAAAGATATGTATTCAGAGAAAGTAATGGATCATTTTGAGCACCCAAGAAATGTAGGAGAGATCGAGAACGCAAGTGGCGTAGGAACGGTAGGAAATGCCAAGTGTGGAGACATCATGAGGATCTACCTGGATATTGATGAGGATCAGATCATCCGGGATGTGAAGTTTAAGACTTTTGGCTGTGGTGCGGCAGTTGCCACAAGCAGTATGGCAACAGAACTTGTGAAAGGAAAGTCAGTCAAAGAGGCAATGCAGGTGACGAATAAGGCGGTTATGGAAGCCCTTGACGGACTTCCGCCAGTGAAGGTGCATTGTTCTCTTCTTGCAGAAGAGGCGATCCATGCGGCGCTTTGGGATTATGCCGGAAAACACGGTATTACCATCGAGGGATTGGAGAAACCGAAGTCTGATATCCACGAAGGTGAAGAAGAGGATGAAGAAGAATACTAATTCGGAGTAAGTGGTATGGAGAAGAAAAAGGTAGTCGTTGGTATGTCCGGTGGCGTGGATTCCTCGGTGGCGGCATGGCTTTTAAAAGAGCAGGGGTATGACGTGATCGGAGTAACTATGCAGATCTGGCAGGAAGGCGAGAGAGAAGTGCAGGAAGAGGAGGGGGGCTGCTGCGGACTGAGCGCGGTAGAGGACGCCAGAAGAGTAGCAGGCATACTTGGAATCCCTCATTATGTGATGAATTTTCGGAAGGAATTCCAAAAGCATGTGATCGATTATTTTGTAAATGAATATCTGGAAGGGCGAACCCCCAACCCGTGTATTGCCTGTAATCGTTATGTGAAATGGGAGTCACTTTTGCAACGAAGCCTTGCCATCGGAGCAGATTATATTGCGACAGGTCATTATGCCAGAATAGAGAAACTGTCAAATGGCAGATATACACTTAAGAATTCTGTGACAGGAAAGAAAGACCAGACGTATGCGCTCTATAATCTGACGCAGGAGCAGTTGGCGCGTACGCTGATGCCGGTGGGAGAGTACAGCAAGGAAGAGATAAGGAAGATGGCAGAAGATCTCGGGCTTCCCGTAGCGCAGAAGCCTGACAGCCAGGATATCTGTTTTATCCCGGAAGGGAATTATGCTTCCTATATAGAAGACCACGCGGCGATGAAGAGCGTACCGGGAAATTTTGTGACCAGTGATGGGACGGTTGTCGGAAAACATAAAGGAATCATACATTATACAGTCGGACAGAGAAAGGGACTGGGGCTGTCTCTGGGACACCCGGTATTTGTGCTGGAGATCCGTCCGGAGACCAATGAGGTAGTTGTCGGAAGCAATGAGGAATCCATGTCTCGTTATGTACGTGCTGCTTATATGAACTTTATGGCTGTAGAAGATATCAGAGAGCCAGGAAGAGCATGGGCAAAGATCCGTTACAACCATAAAGGCGCATGGTGTACAGTGGAGAAAACCGGGAAAGATGAGATATTGTGTACCTTTGAGGAACCAGTAAGAGCCATTACGCCCGGACAGGCAGTGGTCCTCTATGACGGGGATTATGTACTTGGCGGCGGGACGATTCTGTGATAGAATTTCAGGTGAAAAATAAGATGTAGAGGAGAAAGTGAATATGATGAGGACAGACGTTCATACGCACTCCAGGTTTTCCAGCGATTCCGAGACGCAGCCGGAAGATATGATTCTGGGAGCGATCGAGAAAGGACTGGAATGCATTTGCTTCACAGATCATTATGATAAAGACAATCTGTCCTGGGGGGTGGAAGATATTTTTGACCCGGAAGAGTATTTTCGCGTGCTTTCACCACTTCGGGAAAAATATAAGGACAGGATCGAAGTGCGGATCGGAGTAGAACTGGGGCTTCAGCCTCATCTTGGAGGATATTATGCGGAATTTGAGAAGAAATATCCATTTGATTTTATGATCGGTTCCGTACATTCCATCAAGAGGGAAGATATTGCCAAAGGGAATCTGAGGAAGGAGTATACAGACGAAGAGATCCAGAGAATGACTTTTGAAGAGACTCTGGAGGATGTGAAGAACTGCGATGCTTTTGACGTGCTGGGACATCTTGATTATGTCGTACGTTACGGAAAAGAGCGGGAGAAGATCTATTCTTATGCCAGATATGCAGATATCATTGATGAGATCTTAAGGACTGTCATTGCAAAAGGTAAGGGGATCGAACTTAACATGGCAGGGTTAAAATACGGACTTCCCTTTGCCCATCCACATCCGGATGTGCTTAAGAGATACAGGGAATTGGGAGGCGAGATAATCACGGTAGGTTCCGATGGCCATAAACCGGAGCATATCGCGTATGATTTTCATAAAGTAAACGATATTTTGCAGGGGTGTGGTTTTGCATATTATACAGAATATCGGGAAAGAAAGCCTATTTTTAAGCGGCTTGCATAAAAATGTGTTTATCTTCCATAAAAATGGAAAAGATACTTGAATTTTTGAAAAATATCAAGTAGAATAAAAAATGGTTGATGATTCTTTAACAAAGTTAAGGAATTCACAATAAAGAGACTGTGTAACAGTTAATAAGAAAACTTTTAGGAGGAATTAATCATGGCAGTAAAAGTAGCGATTAATGGATTTGGA
>CAYOSJ010000040.1:7789-19300 GCA_964406595.1 uncultured Dorea sp. | reverse complement strand
ACAGGGGATGAGGGAATCGAACCCCCGCCAAAGGTTTTGGAGACCCCTATCATACCACTTGACCAATCCCCTATCCTGCATTATCGCACTAGATATTTATATCATATATGAGAGATAATTGTCAAGTATTATCCGCAATATTTCTGAAGGTCTTCTTCAAAGCAGATTAACTGGTCTGTCAGAGACTGCAGTTCCTGCTCGGACAGACTGTTTACAAGAGTTGTAATATCTTCTCGGATTTTTGCGGCGTTGTAAGGAACCTCCAGTGCAAAGTCTGCATAAGCGCGTATTTTCTGAAAATACATATTGGTATCAGGTTCTTCTTTACCTGCTCTGCACATCGTATACATAACGGCACAGTCTGTGGCTTCTGTATCGGTACATTTTTTACAGATCCATTTTCCAAGATAGTAATAGTTTCCACTTATTTCATATAAAAATCCAGGCGCTTTTAAGAGTTGTTCTGTCATGACGTTCCTCCTTGACGTTTTTTATTACTTAAAATATACTATGTATAAAAATGAAATACAAGAGAGGAAAAGTCATGTCATTAGAAAAAGCGACGGCATATCTGGAAAAATATGGATTTAAAGAAAGAGTTCAGGTGTTTGAGACATCAAGTGCGACTGTGGAACTGGCGGCGGAGGCAGTAGGCTGTGAGCCGGCGAAGATTGCGAAAACCATGTCATTCCTGCTGGGAGAAGAGGCGATACTGATCGTAACTGCGGGAGATGCGCGCATTGACAATAAGAAATACAAAGAACAGTTTCATCAGAAAGCAAAGATGATCCCGTGGGACGATGTGGAACAATATATTGGACATGCACCGGGAGGTGTGTGTCCGTTTGGAATAAATGAAGGAGTAGAAGTATATCTGGATGAATCTTTAAAGCGTTTTGAGATTGTATATCCGGCGGCGGGGAGTGATAACAGTGCGGTGGGACTTACACCGCAGGAGTTAGAAGAATGCTCCGGTTCAAAGTGCTGGATAAATGTATGTAAAAATTGGGAATAACGGAAGTATGATTTTACCTGAAAGATAACAAACAATTGTGAGCGGATAATTGTAAATTATCGTATTTCCGCGTATAATGGAAGAAGAAAGGTTACCGGAAGAGAAGAAACAGTAGAGGAGGGATTCGCATGAAAAAGAACAAAGTAGTAACGATCGGGCGAGAGTTTGGAAGCGGTGGCCGTGAGATAGGAAGACTGCTTTCTGAAAGATTGGGCATTCCTATGTATGACACTACACTTGTGAAGATGGCGGCGGAAGAACTTGGCATCAGGGAGCAGACCGCGCAGGCAGTGGATGAGACGACACTTAACAGTTTTCTGACAGGATTTGTACTTTCACCGATCGAGTATTCTAAGGCGATCAATAATGAAGAGTACACGAAGCCGCTAAGTGAACAGATCTATGAATTGCAGTCTCTGATCATTAAAAGACTGGCGCAGAAAGGACCTTGTGTTATTGTAGGAAGATGTGCGGATTTTATATTAAAAGACGAGGCAGACTGCATCAGTGTATTTATCTGTGCAGATATGGAAGAGCGTGTCAGGCGTATTGCAGAACGTTATGACATATCGGAAAAGAAAGCGGCAGATAAGATCAAGAGGATCGAGCGTGAGAGAAGATATTATTATGAATCCCGGACGGGACTTTACTGGGGAGATATTGATTCTTATCAGATGCTTCTCAATGCGAGCAGGCTTGGCGTGGAAGGAACCGTAGATGTTTTAGAGGCAATTTACAAGTTAAAAGAGTAGTTTTTGTGATATACTTCAAAATATCGTGTTGATATTCATAAAATTCTGACAAAATGCGAATGGAATTTTGTTGATAATGTGTTATAATAATCTTGTTGACTGACATTTAGTCATACAAGGAGGAAGGATTATGGTAACAAAAAAAGGAACAAAAGTAACATCTTCCACGACAGAGAAAGTAGTTGAGAAAACAACTGCAGAGAAACCGGTAGTGAAGGCTGAGGCAGTAAAGACGGCAGGAAAAGTTGAGGCAGCAAAGCCAGCGGCAAAAGTCGAGGCAGTAAAGCCAGTGGCAAAGACGGAGCCGGTCGAGGCACCAAAGGCTTCTGTCAAGAAAGGAACAGCAGCGAAAACGTCTGCTAAGAAATCGACAGCTAAGAAACCGGCAGCCAAGAAAGAGATGAAGGTCAGAGCAGTTGTTGAGTATTATGGCAAACAGGTAGAAGAGAAAGACATGATCGCAAGTGTAAAAAAAGCATGGACAAGATCAGGCAAAAAGGTTGGAGACATTAAAACCATGGAACTTTACATAAAACCCGAAGAAGCTGCTGTTTACTATGTTATCAACGGTACAGACACAGGCGCGGTAGCATTTTAGCAATGGAAGAAGAGGAAAGAACATCCTGATGGCAGGGTGTTCTTTTTTCTTTACTGTTATAATAAAAATTGCTATAATGTGAATAAGGGTATAAGAATATTCACAGGGAAAAAGGAGAAGATATACGATGAATGAAGTGATGAATAATATAGCAGCGAGTACCATCGGGGGAGCAGACGGACCGACTTCCATTTTTATCGCAGGGAAATTAAGCGTGAGTGTGATGGTGGTTTCGGCGCTGCTTGGACTTTTGATCTGTTTTTTCGGACTAAAGCTTACGAAGCTTCTGACGATAGTGCTTGGATTCCTTGTGGGATCCGGAGTGGGTATTAGTATTGCCGGCGGTATGGGGACAGAAGGAATCACATTTGCCATTATTTCGCTGGCGTGTGGAGTGGCGCTTGCGCTGCTTGCGTTCTTTTTGCAAAGAGTTGGCGTATTCTTTATCGCATTTTGCGGAATTGCGGGACTGCCGGGCAGGTATGTGGTGTCGTCATCTACAGTGCTTCTTATTCTTGTTCTTGTCGTAGCAGTTGCAGCAGGTGTCCTAGCGGCCATCTATATGGAACCGATCCTTATTGTGATCACAGCTGTTTCAGGTGGTGTTTCTGCCGGGATCATGTTGATAGATATTATAAGTGTCGTGAACCAGGGGATGGCGATCCCGTCATGGATCGGCTATGTTGCGGGGGTTGTCCTGGCGGTGCTTGGTATGATCGTTCAGTTTGGCCTTCATTCTAAGAAAATCAAGAAGAAGGAAGAGATAAAGGCTGAGAGTATCAAGGAGAAGGATTCTATGGAGACAGAAGTAGAAAAAGCCAGAAATATTCTTGATGACAATGAAGATGAAGACGAAGATGAAGACGATGAGGAGGATATAGAAGTTCTTGACCTGGACGATGAAGAATAGAAGAGACAGGAATAGATGATGAGATTGGAAGGAGGCCTGTATATGAAACTGGATATGCATTGTCATGTCAGTGAAGGTTCAGTGGACAGCAGAGTCAGTATGGATGAATACATCAGACTTTTGAAGGAACAAGGGTTTGATGGCATGTTGGTGACAGACCATGATACGTATAAAGGGTATCGGCACTGGAAGTATCGGATGAAAGGAAAGGTACATGAAGATTTTGTGGTTCTTAAGGGGATTGAGTATGACACGTGTGATGCCGGACATATCATCTGCATTATGCCGGAAGGAGTGAAGATGCGTCTTTTGGAACTGCGTGGGATGCCGGCGGCAGCGCTGATTGATTTTGTTCATCGTCATGGAGGGATCTTAGGACCGGCACATCCCTGCGGAGAGAAATATCTAAGCTATACGAATACAAAACGCTTTTATAAATCTCCGGAGTTGATCAAACGATTTGACTTTTTTGAGACGTTTAATGCCTGTGAGCCGGAGTCATCTAACGCAGGGGCAATGAAACTTGCCATGAAGTATAAGAAACCGGGGATTGGCGGGAGTGATGCACACAGACCAGACTGCGTAGGAAGAGGATATACGATTCTGCCGGAGAGAGTGACCTGTGAGACAGAGTTGATTTCACTGATCCGTTGTAAGGCTCCGATTGAGGTAGGAGGGACTTTGTATAATAAAACAACGAAAGATAAGATGGGGAAAGCAAACAAATTACTGGTATATTCTTTCTGGTTTTATAACAAAGGCGGCGAGTTGTTAAAACGCCGGAAACGAAAATTGAAAGGTGAGATTGAAAATCCAATGGATCCGATAGATCCCATAGAGATTCCGTATCTGCAGAGAGAACGGGGAATGTAATTCGTGCAATAAAAAGAATGTGTTTGGGGCACCTTCCGTAAGGAAGGTGCCCAAGACTTTTGTATCTTAAATTAGAAATTGACTTTACACCGATTTTACAATCGCACGATAACGAATTTGATGTTCTGACGGTATAATGAAGCCGTAATCGAAAAAGTTATAGAGAAAAAACAAAGGAGATTTTTACTATGAAAACTAAAAAAATATTTGCACTGACACTTACCGCAGTCTGCGCTCTCAGTATGCTTGCCGGATGCGGAAAACAAGAAACCGGTACGGTTTCAACGGATGGTTCTACGTCTATGGAAAAGGTGATTGGCTCGCTGAAAGAAACTTTTGAAGCGGAAAACAAAGGAATTACCGTTACATATAACCCAACAGGTTCTGGTACGGGCATTACAGCAGCAGCAGAGGGACGCTGTGATATTGGGCTTTCCAGCCGTGATCTGAAGAATGAGGAAAAGGAAAATGGACTTGAAGAAACTGTGATTGCCTATGATGGTATTGCAATTATTGTCAATCCTGAAAATACGGTAAGTGATCTTACGATTGAAGATATTGCTAAAATCTATACCGGCGAGATCAAGAACTGGAATGAAGTCGGCGGCAAAGATGCTGAGATTGTACTGATTGGGAGAGAAGCGGGCAGCGGAACTCGTGATGGTTTTGAATCGATTACCGGAACAACGGACCAGTGTGAATTGAAGCAGGAACTTACCTCCACCGGCGATGTAATTACAACAGTTGCGGGAAATCCGGCGGCAATCGGTTATGCCTCGCTTGCCTCTGTAAAGGACAGTGTAAAAGCATTGAAAGTTGAAGGAATAGCACCAAGCGAAGCAACGATCAAAGACGGCAGTTATATGGTGCAGCGTAATTTTGTGTTGGTAACAAAGAAAGACAAAAAACTGTCCGACACAGCGCAGAAGTTCTTCGACTATATTACTTCAAGTGATGCTTCTGATGTAATCAGACAGGCTGGAGCTGTACCGGTAAAATAAAGGGATATAGCGATGAAGAAAAAGAGATTGTTTGAAAATATCATACACAGCATATTCTTGATACTGGGGCTTATTACAATAGGATTTGTTTTGTTGATTACAGTATATCTCATAATAGCAGGTATTCCCGCAATACGAGAAATTGGAATTTTCCAATTCTTGTTTGGGAAAACCTGGAATTCAACAGCAGCCGAGCCATCCTACGGAATCCTGCCGTTTATTCTGACAAGTATTTACGGTACAGCAGGTGCTGTCGTAATCGGTGTGCCTATTGGATTTATGACCGCTGTATATCTCGCCAAACTTGCCTCAAAGCAAATAAAAACAGTTATGGAATCAGCGGTCAGTTTGCTTGCGGGAATCCCATCGGTGGTGTACGGTCTTGTGGGGATGATTGTGCTCGTCCCTGCGGTACGAAAGTTATTTCATCTGCCGGACGGCGCAAGTCTGTTTGCGGCAATTATTGTTCTCGCAATAATGATTTTGCCATCTATTGTCAAGGTGTCAATTACTGCTTTGGAAGCCGTCCCCAAAGAATATGAGGACGCATCATTAGCGCTTGGTGCAACGCCGGTGGAAACCTATTTCCGAGTGTCTGTACCAGCTGCTAAAAGCGGTATTGCGGCGGCTGTTGTATTGGGCGTAGGGCGTGCCATTGGTGAAGCTATGGCAGTCATGATGGTAGCAGGAAATGTGGCTAATATGCCGTCTTTGTTTGGAAGTGTGCGCTTTCTTACAACAGCGGTTGCTTCGGAAATGTCCTATTCAAGTGGCTTGCAGCGACAAGCGTTGTTTTCCATTGCTCTTGTACTGTTTCTTTTTATTATGCTGATAAACGCTGTTTTGAATTTCTTTTTGAAACGGGATAAGGAGGGAGGAAAATGAACAAATACCGAAAAGGATATGTTCTTGCTATGAAACTGTTTATGTGGCTGGCAGCAGGGATCACGGCTGCTTTAGTACTGTTCTTGATGGGGTATATTTTCATTCAAGGGATTCCTCATATTACATGGGGACTGCTTTCTACAAAACCGAGTTATATTGCTCAGCGTATCGGAATTTTGCCGAACATTCTGAACACCTTGTATATCATCCTTGCTACGCTTATTTTTGTAATACCTCTCGGCGTAGGGGCGGCAATTTATTTGACGGAATATGCAAAGAACAAACGAGTTGTTGCAGCGATTGAATATGCGGCGGAAACTTTGTCGGGAATTCCCTCGATTATCTACGGTCTTGTCGGTATGTTGTTTTTCTGCGAATTTATGAATTTGAAAACTTCTTTGCTGGCGGGTGCATTAACCCTTGTTATTATGAATCTGCCTACTATTATGCGTACTACGCAGGAAAGTTTGAAAACTGTGCCCGGGAGCTATCGAGAGGGTGCGTTCGGACTGGGAGCCGGTAAATGGAGGGTGATTCGTACAGTGGTGCTTCCCGGTTGTGTGGACGGCGTGATTACAGGTTGTATCCTGTCGGTCGGCAGGATCCTTGGCGAATCAGCGGCGCTGCTTTTCACCGCCGGACTTGCCCACGAATTATATGGGTTGTTCGAGGGGCTGCAAAGTTCCGGCAGTACGCTGACGGTGGCGCTGTATGTTTATGCTAAGGAGCAGGGTGAATTTGAAATATCATTTGCTATTGCCGCAATTCTAATGATCATGACGCTGTTTATCAACCTTGCCGCCGCCATTGTCAGCCGATATTTTAAGAAAAGGAGAAGCCTATGAGCAGTATAATGACGGTCAAAGACCTGTGTTTATGGTACGGGAAATCACAGGCACTGAAAAATATTCACATGGAGATTCCGAAAAAAAGTATTACGGCACTTATCGGTCCGTCAGGTTGCGGAAAATCCACATTTTTGAAAACTTTGAACAGGATGAACGACCTGATTCCCAATGTAAGGATTACGGGTGAGGTATTGTATAATGGTGAGAATATTTATGACAGTTCCATGGATGTAAATGAGCTTCGGAAAAATATCGGTATGGTGTTCCAAAAACCGAATCCGTTTCCCATGAGCATTTACGACAATATTGCCTACGGACCCCGTACACACGGAATCAGAAGTAAAGCAAAACTTGATGATATTGTGGAGCGCTCTTTGCGTAATGCGGCAATTTGGGATGAAGTAAAAGACAGACTCAAGAAAAACGCTCTGGGATTATCCGGCGGTCAACAGCAAAGACTCTGTATTGCAAGGGCACTTGCAGTAGAGCCGCAGATACTCTTGATGGATGAGCCGACTTCGGCACTCGATCCTATCTCTACTTCCCATATAGAGGAATTGGCAATGAAACTCAAAGAAAACTATACGATTGTTATCGTTACCCATAATATGCAGCAGGCTGTTCGTATCTCAGACAACACAGCGTTCTTTCTATTGGGAGATTTAGTTGAATTTTCCGGGACAGAAGCGATGTTTTCGCAGCCGAAGGATAAACGCACAGAGGATTATATTACAGGGAGGTTTGGATAATGAGGTCAAAATTTGATGAACAGTTGGAATTGCTTCATAAAGAACTTATCGAAATGGGTGCGCTTTGTGAAAATGCAATCGCTAATGCAGCAAAGGCACTCTCAGAAGGGAATATAAAAATAGCGGACAAAGTCTCCGAATTGTCTGCTGAGATAGACAGGAAAGAACGAGTTATTGAAACTATGTGCATGAAGTTACTCCTTCAGCAGCAGCCGGTGGCAAAGGATCTTCGGACAATTTCCTCTGCACTGAAAATGGTAACGGATATGGAGCGCATTGGAGATAATTCCGGTGATATTGCAGAAATTGTTACTATGGCAAATATATCAGCGTCAGACAACACAGAACATATTCAGGATATGGCAAGAGCTGCGATCAAAATGGTAACGGACAGCATTGATGCTTTTGTTAAGAGAGACATAGTCCTTGCAAATGCAGTTATTGCCTATGACGATGTGGTGGATGGTTTTTTTGACGAAATCAAAACGGACTTAATTGAACAGTTCGGTAATCCAGAATCAAATGGAGAAAAGGTTCTTGATCTTTTGATGATTGCAAAATATTTTGAGCGTATGGGTGATCATGCGGCTGAAATTGCAAAATGGGTACTGTTTTCCATTACGGGCAATAAGGAGTGATATGAAATGATTTTTTGCGTTGAAGACGATCGGGGAATCCGGGATTTAATGATATATGCACTAAACTCTGCCGGATTTGAAGCGAAAGGCTTCATAGACGGTAAAGGCTTTTTTGGTGCGTTGCAAACGGAGAAACCGGAACTTGTTATGCTTGATATTATGCTGCCAGGCGATGACGGTATCACAATTCTAAAAAGGCTTCGCAGCAATACCACGACCGCAGATATTCCAGTTATTATGGCGACTGCTAAAGGAACTGAATATGACAAAGTAATAGGTCTTGACACAGGTGCGGACGATTATCTTGCAAAGCCGTTTGGGATGATGGAAATGGTTTCCCGTGTGAAGGCTGTATTGCGGCGGACAATTCCGCAAAATACATATAAATCCTTGAAGGTCGGAAATCTTGAAATGAACGAGTCGGAACATACCGTTTACTCCTGCAAAGAGAGGGTAACGCTTACATTAAAGGAATACGATCTTCTGCATTTGTTTATGAATAATCTTGGAAGAGTTTTCACCCGTGACAGACTATTACAACTGATATGGGAATCCGATTATATGGGAGAAACAAGGACAGTTGATGTCCATATCGGAACACTTCGCACAAAACTCGGTGAGTGTGGGGAGTATATTGAGACTGTGCGGGGCGTTGGTTATCGAATGGAGGCGAAGCTATGACAAAGAGAATTTTTCGTACTATATTTACGGTTGCCATTAGTATATTCCTTGCTTCAGCCTTGCTTTTTATGACTGTGCTTTATAATTATTTTTTCGAAATAGGACAGAATCAACTGCGTATGCAAACGGATCTTGCATCGAAAGGCGTTGAGGATGAAGGACTTGATTACCTGCAAAATCTTAATGCAACGGATTATCGTGTTACCTGGATAGGAACAGATGGTAAAGTCCTTTTTGACAGTATATCCGATGTCGATAAAATGGAAAATCACTTTGAGCGGGAAGAAGTAAAAGAAGCACTTTCAGAGGGCTATGGTGCAAGTTCCCGCTATTCCTCCACATTGACGCAGCGTTATCTCTATGCTGCAAAACGCTTGTCTGATGGAACGGTTATCAGACTTTCCGTAACGCAAAACTCGTTGCTCATTCTTACGTTTGGTATGCTGCAGCCTATAATGATCATATTTGTAATTGCTGTTATTTTATCAGCGTTGTTAGCTTCAAGACTATCGAAAAAAATTGTTAAGCCGCTAAACGAATTAAACCTGGATAAACCTTTGGATAATGAAGGATACGATGAACTGTCTCCCCTGTTTCGGCGTATAGATATGCAGCAAAAAGAGATCAGACGGCAAAGCGAGGAATTACAACAAAAGCAGAATGAGTTTGAGGTGATGACTTCATCAATGTCAGAGGGAATTATTTTGTTGAACAGTAAAGGAACAATTCTGAGTTTCAACAAAGCGGCTGCGAACCTGTTCGGAACAGATCGTTTCTGTATAGGTGAGGATATCGTGTCGATAAATCGAAGTCTGGAATTGGTTGATTTACTTAATAAAGCCAAAGTCGGGAAGCATTCAGAAAGAATTGTAGAACTGAGAAGCGGACGGTATCAAATGATAGCAAGTCCTGTTTTTTCAAACGATATAATATCTGGAATTGTGCTTTTATTACTTGATGTAACGGACAAAGAGAAAGCGGAACAATTACGCCGTGAATTTACTGCAAATGTTTCACATGAGTTAAAAACACCATTACATACTATATCCGGGAGTGCAGAACTTTTGAAAAATGGTATGGTGAAACCAGAAGACATTCCCGTTTTTTCAAGTCGTATCTACTCTGAAGTGCAGCGAATGATTCAATTAGTGGAAGATATCATACGCCTTTCTCATTTGGATGAGGGCGCAGAAGATATGAAATGGGAAACGGTGGATTTATATATGTCAGCAGAGGAAACAGTAAAATCTCTTGCCGGTGAAGCTGAAAATGCAGGCATAAAATTTGAACTATATGGAGAAACTGTTTTGATCAAAGGAATGAAACAGTTGATACAAGAAATTATCTATAATCTTTGTGACAATGCAATCAAGTATAACCGCAGGGACGGTTCAGTTTTAGTAGAAGTTAAGGATATAGGTGATTCCGCAATCGTTTCTGTTTCTGATACCGGTATTGGGATCCCGGATGAACATCAAAACCGCATATTTGAACGGTTTTATCGGGTAGATAAAAGCCATTCAAAGGAGATTGGTGGTACGGGACTTGGACTTTCCATAGTAAAGCATGCTGTAAAACTGCATAATGCAGAAATCGAACTGCACAGCATTGTGAATAAAGGTACTGAAATTACAATTAAATTTCCTAAAACAGGTATTGATTATCCTGCAAATTCAATCATTCTGGCTGACTAAAAAGCCGAAGGGAGAAACTGCTTCTTTTATGTAGTTTCTCCCTTGTCATATTCTTTTTTGTTTTATGAATTATAATAGCGTTCCGATCTGGTATACTATAAAACTTATTATCCATGCGGTTGCAAGTTGAAAGAAAATCATTCCAAGGGTGGCTTTCCAACTCTTTAATTCCCGGTGTATGGTGGCGATTGTGGCAGTGCAAGGCACATATAACAGGCAGAAGACCATCATGGCATAAGCGTTGACAGCGCCAAAACCGAGAGATCCCAGCACCCCGACCATGGCTTCCATGCCGTGAGATGTGGTGATATTCTGAATCTTGAACAATACACTGCAGCTCGATACGACTACTTCTTTTGCAGCAATACCTGCGATCAGTGCCACAATGATCTGCCAGTAGCCAAGACCGATTGGCTTAAAGAGAGGGACGATTGCTTTTCCGATAAGGGAACCAAAACTTTCGCTGATATCGGTTACATATCCCTGTGGCCCGAAGTTTAAGATGACCCACATGATGACGGAAGCGATGAAGATCACTGTTCCCGCTTTGGTGAGGTAGTCTTTGATCTTCTGCCATACATAGATGGCGATGGTGCGCGCATTTGGCGACTTGTATTCAGGAAGTTCGATGAGAAGCGTATGTTCTGCCTTGCTTCCGTCAAACCTCGAGATGATGTATGCAGTACCGATCGCAATGATAATTCCAAGCAGATACATGGAATAGCATACGAGCATGGCATGTTCTTTGAAGAACATAGAAGAGAACAGCACGTAGATAGGAAGTCTTGCACTGCAGGACATAAAAGGTGTAACGAGGATCGTTTTAAAACGGTCTTTTGGATGTTCCAGGGCACGGGACGCCATAAC